>DATLFR010000001.1 GCA_035540895.1 Actinomycetota bacterium
GGACGGGACGGGGGTCGCGGGGGGCGTGGGCGCCGCGATGCGTCCCATCGCCGCCTCCCAGGCTCCGGGGGTGTCGAACCCGATGCGCCACGCGGCGACGCCGGCGAGCCCGAACCCGCCGACCAGGGCGGCCTTCAGGGAGAGCGAGCGGTCGTCCTCCAGCCAGACGGTGCGGTCCCCGCCGTAGGTGGCGACCGCCAGGCCCAGCTCGGGATCCCACCTGACGGAGGCGGAGGTCCGGGCCAGGAACCGGTCCGTCTCGCGGAGCGTGATCGCCTTCGGCCTCGCCGGATCGGTCCACTCGTAGGTGTAGAAGGGCATCCCGAGGACGACCTTCGAGGGGTCGACCTCGCGCACCAGCGCCCGGACGGCGTCTCGCACCCACGGGAGGCTCGCGGTCGGACCGTGCGGCCGAAGACGGTTGTGCTGGTCGTACGCCATCAGGACGACCAGGTCCGCCACCCGGCCCAGCGCCGCCCGGTCGTAAGCCTCCGACCAGTTGCCGAGCGACCAGGTATCGGTGAGCGGGGTGACGTCCACGGACACCACCAGGCCGCGCGACCGCCAGGCGGAGGCCGCCTCGGCCACGAAGGTCGAGAAGGCGTCCTTGTCCTCGGTATGCAGGTTCTCCCAGTCGATGTTCACCCCGTCGGCGCCGTTGGCGGCCGCGAGGTCCCCGATGCGGTCGATCACCTCGCGGCGCCGGGCCGGGTCCCGCATCACGAGCCGTGAACGCTCGGGGTCGTTGCCGTTGGCGAAGAGAGGCCATACGCGCACCCCCCGGGCCCGGGCTCGGTCGGCTCCCGCCCGGTCCCCCGAGCCCGAGACGCCTCCCGTCGAGGTCAGGTGCCACCAGGAGGGGGAGACGACGTTGGGACCCACCGGGAGGGGGTCGGGGATGGTCGCGTCGCCCGTCCATCCGATCACGACCTGCTGCGCCTGCGCGGGGGTGGCGAGGAGGGTCAGCGCGACAGCGGCGAGGCCGAGCGCCCTACGTCGCATCCAGGAAGCGAGCGATGGCGTGGGCGTAGATGCGGGTCCCCTCGACCAGCTCCTCCACGCTCACGTACTCCCCGGTCGTGTGGGCGAGCAGGATGTCGCCCGGGCCGCAGATGACCGACGGCGTGCCGGCGTCGTTGATCAGGAACCGCGCGTCGGTCGCGCCGCCGTAGCCGAACTCGACCGGCTCCCCCCCGAACGCGGTGCGCGCGTCGCGCAGCAGGTCGACGAGCCTCGTCCCTTCGGGGGTCTCACAGGCGTCGGCCCAGTTGTGGATCTCGATGCGCGCCCTCAGCTCGGGGACGTCCTCCTTCACGCGGTCGATCACGCCGTTGAACTCGCCGACCACCTCGTCCACGGTCTCGCCGGGGAGGGTCCGGCGGTCGACCTCGATCACGCAGCGGTCCGGGACCGAGTTCACCTTCGCCCCGCCCGCGATCGTCCCGACGTTGACCGTGGGAGCCCCGAGGACCTCGTGCAGCTTCCGGAAGCGCATCTGGGAGAGGGCGTCCACCACACGGGCCATGTGCTGGATCGCGTTCACGCCGAGCTGCGGGGTGGAGCCGTGGGCGGACACGCCCTCCGTGACGATGCGCAACCACAGCGCGCCGCGCTCGGACGTCACCAGCCCGAGCGAGGTGGGCTCCCCGACGAGCCATTCGTCGACGCCGTCGCAGTGGCCCGACTCGAGCAGGTGCTGCGTCCCGTAGACCCCGAGGGCCTCCTCGTCGGCGACGAAGTGCATGACGAGCCTCCCGCGGGGGTGGATGTCCGCCCTGCGGAGGGCCGAGACGGCGGCCAGGCACGCGGCGATGCCCGCCTTCATGTCCGTCGCGCCCCGCCCGTAGAGACGACCGTCCTCCACCACGCCGCCGAAGGGGGGGTGGGGCCAGGCGTCGACCTCGGTCGCGGGAACGACGTCGTAGTGGCCGTTGAAGCCGAGCACGGGTCCGGACGGGCTTCCCCACGAGGAGATCACGTTCACGCGCCCGGGGGCGGACTCGACGCGGGAGTACGGCAGCCCCAGTTCGGACAGCCATCGCTCCGTGACCGCGGCGACCTCCTCCTCGTCCCCCGGAGGGTTCTCGCTCGGCGCCCGGACGAGGTCCCGGCAGATCGCCACGACCTCTTCGGGGTCGACGTGGGAGGCGATGGTCGTCGCGAGGTCGTCTGGCATGGCGGTCCAGACTACCGGGGCACTACGATGCTAGCCATGTCCCCGACACCCCCTGGGTCCCGCTCGTCCGCCTGCGCCCCGCCCCGCCCGGATGGTTCCGTCCATCACCCGGAGGCGTCCGGGTGATCCGCATCGGCGTGCTCGGGTGCGCGCGCATCGCGCCGCCCGCGGTGATCGGTCCGGCCAGGAGGATCCGCGACGCCTCGATAGTGGCCGTCGCGTCCCGCGACGGCGCGCGAGCCACGCGGTGGGCCAAGCGCCACCACGTCCCGCGCGCGTACGGGTCCTACGAGCGGATGCTGTCCGACCCGGACGTGGACGCGGTCTACATCCCGCTCCCGAACTCGCTGCACGCGGAGTGGACGCTGAAGGCGATCGAGGCGGGCAAGCACGTCCTGTGCGAGAAGCCCCTCGCGTCGTCCGAGCCTGAGGCGCTCCGCCTCGCCGCCGCCGCCCGTTCGAGCGGGCTCGTCTGCATGGAGGCCTTCCACTACCGCTACCACCCTCTGGCGCGTCGCATCGAGGCGATCGTGGCCGAGGGCGAGCTGGGTGAGCTCAGGCGGGTCGAGGTGCAGCTCTCGCTCCCCGTCGTGCTCCCGCGCGACATCCGGTGGGACCCCGATCTGGACGGCGGAGCGGCGATGGACGTCGGCTGCTACGCGGTGAACGCCGCGCGTTGGCTCCTGGACGGCGAACCCGTCGTCCGGACCGCGGCAGGGGTCCTGACGGGACGCGGGGTCGACCGCTCCTTCGAGGCGACGCTCCAGTTCCCGAGGGCCGAGGCCGTCCTGCGCGGGTCGATCCTCGGCCCCCCGATGTCCCGGCTCCGGGTGGAGGGGACCCGGGGGAGCCTCGACTGCTTCAACCCGATCCTCCCGCAGCTGATGTACCGGCTGAGGGTCACGGTGGGAGGCGCCACGCGCACCGAACGCGTGGCGAAGGGCACCACGTACGCGTACCAGCTCGCGTCGTTCGTGGCCGCCGTCCGCGACGGAGCCCCCTTCCCCACGACCTTCGAAGACTCGGTCAAGACGATGCGCGTCCTCGATCAGGTCCGCGGGATCATCGGCGTCCGCGGCTCTGCGACCGAGGAGCGAAGGGTCACCCGCCGGGCCTCGTGAACGGGAGCCGCTATGTCCGGTCGGGCGGCGTGCGCATCCACGTCGTGGAGCGCGGCCCGGCCGACGGGCAGCCCGTCCTCCTCCTGCACGGTTTCCCCGAGTTCTGGTGGTCCTGGAGGTACCAGCTGGACGCGCTCGCCGAGGCCGGGTACCGCGCCGTCGCGATGGACCTGCGCGGGTTCGGGGAGTCGGACCGACCGGCCCACGTCGCGGATTACGCGCTCCCGCATGCCCTGGGGGACGTGGAGGCGGTGGTCGAGACGCTCGGTGACCGCGTCTCGGTGGTGTGCCACGACTGGGGCGCGGCCGTCGGCTGGCTGTACGCCACCCTGTTCCCGCACCGGGTCGAGAGGCTCACCGCGCTGAGCACGCCCCACCCCTCGGCCTTCGCAGCCCGCGTGCGGACCCCACGGCAGCTGCAGGCCTCCTGGTACATGTTCATGTTCCTCACCCCCGGCGTCGCCGAGGAGGCGATGGCGCGCAACGGGTACGAGCTCCTGAAGCTGTGGTGGTACGGGACGGCGAAGGTCCCGCTCGGGGAGGACGTCGTCGACCGCTACGTCGAGATGTTCTCCCGTCCTGGAGCGCTCGAGGCGGGGCTCAACTGGTACCGGGCGAACCTGACCGTCTCCGACCTGGTCTCCGACCACGAGGTCGAGCTCCCGCCCGTGGCCTGTCCGGTCCTGGTCCTCTGGGGGATGGACGACGCCTACCTGGTCCCGGAGGTGGGCCGCCTCTCGCAGCGGTACTGCGAGGGTCCGTACAGGTTCATCGAGCTCCCGGACACCGGACACTGGGTGCAGCAGGAGCGTCCGGACATCGTCAACCGCGAGCTCCTCGCCTTCCTGCGGTGATCTCGTCGGAGGCGGCCGAGGTCCACGCGGCCGCGCCCCTCGTCGACCTTCACTGCGACTCGGTGCTGCGCTGGCGGTACCTGCGCCGTGACCTGTCCCGCCGCGGGAGCCCGTCCCGTCTCCCGGGTCGGGCCGGACTGGGACACGCCGACCTCCCACGGCTTCGCGACGGGGGAGTGGCCGTCGCCGTCCTCGGGTTGCCCGCTCCGGTCACCGACGCGATCGCCGGGCCCGGCGTGGCCGAGCAGCTGATCTCCGCCGCCCACGCCGCGATGGCCACGGACGGCCTCACGCGCATCCTCGCTGCAGAAGAGGACCCAGCCCACGCGAAGAGCCGCGGCGAGCTGCGGGTGGTGTTCGGGATCGAGGGGGCCCACCTGGTCGGGTTCGACCTGTCCGTGCTCGCGAGCTGGCGGGCCCTCGGGCTCCGCATGGTCGGTCCCGCCCACCTCGTCGCCAACGTCGCGTGCCAGCCGAGCTCCCGCCCCTCGAAGGCGGACGTCCCGCTCTCGGCTTACGGTCGTTCCCTCGTCGAGGCGATCGACGCGCACGGGCTCGTCCTGGACCTCGCTCACATGAACCGGGCCGGGTTCGTAGAGGCGCTGCGGCTGCATCGGGGGCCCGTCCTCGTCTCCCACACGGGGGTCGGGAGCGCTCACGAGCTGTGGCGCAACGTGACGCCGGAGCAGGCGCGCGCGGTCGCCGACCGCGACGGGGTGATCGGGATCATCCTCTTCCCGGCTTTCCTGCGCGCCGGGCTGTTCGGGTCGGTGGAGGACGTGGTCGACCACGTGAAGGCGGCCATCGGGCTGGTGGGGGTGGAGCACGTCGCGATCGGCACCGACCTCGATGGCGGGATCACCCTCCCGGCTCCCATGCGCGACGCGAGCGACCTGCCTGCCCTGACGGACGC
>DATLFR010000002.1 GCA_035540895.1 Actinomycetota bacterium
GTCCCGCCTCGTAGGCGAGGTCCAGGCAGCGGAAGGTGGCTCGGTCGACCGGCTCGAAGGTGAGGTCGCGCATCGAGGTCCAGTCGGTGCGTTCGGCTCCCCAATCCGGCCGCTCCCCTCCGCCGAGCGCGTACGCGATCGGGACGCGCATGTCCGGGGGGGACATCGAGGCCTTCCACGACCCGTCCGCGAAGCCCACCAGGCAGTGGACGACCGACTGCGGGTGCACGACCACATCGATGTCGTCGTAGGGGGCGCCGAAGAGCACGTGAGCCTCGATCACCTCGAGCCCCTTGTTCATCAAGGTGGCCGAGTCGACGGTGATCTTCGGTCCCATCGACCAGGTGGGGTGGGCCAGGGCGTCTTCTGGGGTGATGCCCTCCAGGTCGGTCCGGCCTCGGAAGGGCCCGCCCGAAGCGGTGAGGACGATCTCGCGCACGCCGGCCGGGTCCTCTCCGACCAGACACATGTGCACGGCCGCATGCTCCGAGTCGACGGGGACGAGCCGGGCTCCCGACTCGAGCCGGGCCCGGACGAGCGGCCCCCCGGCGACGCAGGACTCCTTGTTGGCGAGCGCCACCAGGCGTCCGGAGTCGAGCGCGGTGAGCGTCGCCCTCAGCCCCACCGCGCCGAGCACCGCGTTGAGGACGACGTCCGACCCGCGGGAAGCGAGTTCGACGAGCCCCTCGGGTCCGGACAGCACCTCGGCTCCCGGGACCCGCTCCCGCAGCGCAGCCGCCGCCCCCTCGTCGGACATCGCCGCCACCCTCACCTCGAACTCGTCCATCTGGGCGGCCACCGCGTCGACGTCGGTGTTGGCCGCGACGGCGGCCACCGTGAACCGGTCGGGGCAGGCCCGGACGACGTCCAGCGCCTGCGTCCCGACCGACCCGGTCGAGCCGAGGACGGTGACCGTGGTCACTGGGCCCACCCGAGGGTCACGAGAACGAAGTAGGCCACGGGAGCGCTGTACACGATCGAGTCCACACGGTCGAAGGCGCCGCCGTGTCCCGGGAGCAGCGTGCCCATGTCCTTCACCCCCAGGTCGCGTTTCACGAGCGACTCGGCCAGGTCCCCCATCGGGGAGACGAGCGACATCACGATGGCGAGCCGGACGGCCAGGCTCACGTCGAAGGGCTCGAAGAGCGGCAGGACCAGCGCGGACAGACCCACCGTTATGAGCGAACCCCCCAGGAACCCCTCCCACGACTTCTTCGGGCTCGTGCGCGGCGCCATGCGGTGGCGGCCCAGCTTGCGCCCGACGAGGTAGGCGCCCGAGTCGAGGACGGCCGTCATCCCGACGAACGCGACTATCAGCGCGCGCCCGTGCTCCTCACGCAGGAGCAGGACGGCGAAGCCGGCCAGGAAGGGCCCGTAGACCACGCCGAGGTAGGTGGACGCGATCGTGGACCGGACCCGCTCGACCGGGACGGTGACGGCCCAGACGAGCAGCAGCGGGACGGGGAGGGTGAGCGACAGGGCGAGCGCGAGGGGGCCCCACACGTAGGTAGAGGCGAGGAGGACCGCTCCACACACGAGCCCGAGCATCGCGGCGGGCGCGTACCCGGATGCCTTCAGCACCGCGTAGAGCTCGGCCTGGGCAACGAGCAGGACGACGGCCGCGAACAGGAAGAAGGTGAGCGGACTGATCAGCAGCGACGCGATGACGACGACCGCGAGGACGATCCCGAACCCCACGGCCGCCTTGAGCGACCTGGGCCGGTCGGCTGCTGCCGCCGCCCCGGGCGGCTGCGGGGCGGCGTCCATAGGTCAGACCTCGGAGAGCTCCTGCTCCTTGGTGGCGAGCATCTCGTCGATCCGCTTGACGTGGCTGTCGGTCTCCTGCTGGAGCTGCTTCTCGGCCCGGTGCAGCTCGTCCTGGGAGATCGTCCCGTCCTTCGACATCTTCTCGAGCTCGTCCTTGGCGTGGCGGCGGACGTTGCGCACGGCGACCCGCCCGTCCTCGGCCCGCTTGTGCGCGACCTTCACCAGGTCCTTGCGGCGATCCTCGGTCAGCGCTGGGAACGGGAGCCTGATGACGCTCCCGTCGTTGGAAGGGGTCACCCCCAGGTCGGACTGCATGACCGCCTTCTCGATGGACGGGATCGTGCTCTTGTCGTAGGGCTGGATCACCAGGAGCCGGGCCTCCGGGGTGTTGAGCTGCGCGAGCTGGTTCAGGGGGGTCGGGGTGCCGTAGTAGTCGATCGTGATCCGCTCGACGAGCGCGGGGGAGGCTCGTCCGGTGCGGATGGCGGCGAGGTCGTCCTGGCACACCTTGACAGCCCCGTCCATCTTGCGGTCTGCCTCCTTGAGGACCTGCTGGGCTTCCGGCGTCGACATCGCTCAGCCTCCTGACGTCAGCGGACGATCGTCCCGATCTCGGCTCCCTCGACCACGCGCTTGATGTTGCCCGAGCCGAGGAGGTTGAAGACGTGGATCGGGATCCCGTAGTCCTTGCACAGGGCGATGGCCGTCGCGTCCATCACCTTCAGGTCGCGCTCGAGGACCTGCATGTAGGTGAGGTTCGGCAGGAAGACGGCATCGGGGTTAGTCATCGGGTCGGAGTCGTAGACCCCGTCCACGCGCTTGCCCATCAGGATCGCCTCGGCCCCCACCTCGAGCGCTCGCAGGGCGGCGGTGGTGTCCGTCGAGAAGTAGGGGTTGCCGGTCCCAGCCGCGAAGATGACCACCCGGCCCTTCTCGAGGTGTCTGAGGGCCTTCCCCCGGATGAAGGGCTCGGCCACCTCCTGCATCCAGATGGCCGTCTGCACGCGCGTCTCGACGTCCTGCTGCTGGAGCGCGTCGCGCAGCGCGAGGGCGTTGATGACCGTGGCGAGCATGCCCATGTAGTCGGCGGTCGCCCGGTCCATCCCGCGCGCCTCGCCGGCGTTGCCGCGGAAGATGTTGCCTCCGCCCACGACGACCGCGATCTCGACCCCGGACCGCAGGACCTCGGCTAGCTCACCCGCGATCCGGTGGATCGTCTCCAGGTCGACGCCCTGTCCCTCGCCGGGAGCGAACGACTCGCCGGACAGCTTCAGGAGCACACGGCGGTACCGCGACGGACCGTCACCTGCCGTCCGGTCGGGCGCGCTCTCCGTCTTCACGGGCTCAGTCGAGCGACTCGGCGACCTGGTATCGGACGAAGCGGCGGACCGAGATGTTCTCGCCGATCTTGCCGGCGAACGAGTCGATCAGCTCCCGGATGGTCTGCTTCTCGTCCCGGATCCACTTCTGCTCGAGGAGGACCTCCTGGGCGAGGAACTTCTTCACCGCGCCCTCGGTCGCCTTCTGGACCACGTTCTCCGGCTTGCCCTCCACCTTCTTCGCGGCCAGCTCCCGCTCCGTGGTCAGGACGTCCTCGGGCACCTCCTCGGAGGTGAGCCACTGAGGCTTCGCCGCCGCGATGTGGAGCGCGATGTCCTGGGCCAGGGTCTTGAAGTCGTCGGTCTTGGCCACGAAGTCGGTCTCGCAGGTCAGCTCCAACAGGACGCCGACCTTCGGGGGGATCCCGGGGGTCGGCGCGTGCAGGTAGGCGTGGACGAGGCCCTCGCTGGCCTCGCGTCCCTTCCGCTTGGCGGCGTCGGCGAGACCCTTCTCGCGCAGGATGACCCGCGCCTTCTCGATGTCGCCGTCCGCCTCCTGCAGCGCCTTCTTGCAGTCCATCATCCCGGCGCCCGTGGCGTCGCGGAGCTTCTTGACGTCGGCTGCGCTGATCTCGGCCATCACTTCTCCTCGTCGTTCTCGCCGCCCGCGATCGGCGCGGCCTCGGTGTCCGGCTCGAGCGCGACCTCGGGTTCCTCCTCGGGCACGTCCGGCTCGAAGACCTGCGACGGGAGCTGGGCACGGCCCTCCATGACGGCGTCGGCCATGACCCGGCAGAGCAGGTGGGCGGAACGGATCGCGTCGTCGTTGCCCGGGATCACGAGGTCGACCTCGTCGGGGTCGCAGTTGGTGTCCACGAGCGCGACGATCGAGATCCCAAGCCGGCGCGCCTCCTGCACGGCGATCTGCTCCTTGCGGGTGTCGATGACGAAGACCGCGTCGGGGAGCTTGCCCATCTCGCGCACGCCGTAGAGGTTCTTCTCGAGCTTCTCCCGCTCGTGGCGCAGGCGTAGGATCTCCTTCTTCGACATGGTGTCGAAGATGCCCTGCTCCTCGTAGTCCTGGAGCTGCTGCAGGCGCTCGATCCTCTTCTTCATCGTCTGGAAGTTCGTCAGCATCCCGCCGAGCCACCGGGTGTTGACGTAGGGCATGCCGCACGACTCCGCGAACTTGCGCACCGAGTCCTGGGCCTGCTTCTTCGTGCCTACGAACAGGATCGTCCCGCCCGCCGCGGCCCGGTCCCGCACGAAGTTGTACGCGTCCTCGAGGAGCTGGATCGTCTGCTCGAGGTCGATGATGTAGATGCCGTTGCGCTCGGCGAAGATGAACCTCTTCATCTTCGGGTTCCACCGGCGCGTCTGGTGGCCGAAGTGGACCCCGGCCTCCAAGAGCTGCCGCATGCTGACTGGCGGCATGGTCGTTCCTCCTTCCGGTTGCTCCTCCGCCCGGCCGGCGGTTCCACCGGAAGACGCCGGGCGTGTGTAGTCACCCCTCGAGAGCGGGTGCCGCCCAGCAGCCTATCAGGTCAGCGGCGCTGCAGCCGTCCGCGGGAGGGTGCGGCGCGCAGGACGTCGCCGCCGAGACGGTTGCGCAGGGACAGGACCGCCTTCGAGTGGATCTGGCTGACCCGGGACTCGGTGACGCCCAGGGTCTGTCCTATCTGCGCGAGGGTCATCCCCTCGAAGTAGTAGAGCGCGATGACCCACCTCTCGCGTTCGCGGAGGCCCTGGATCGCCTCCAGCAGCGCCTCCCGCGCCTCGTCCGCCTCCATGCGCTCCCCGGGCGACTCCGTCCGCAGGTCCGGGAGGGTGTCCAGGAGGGAGACGCGCTCTCCGCGCTCGCCGCCCACGGTAAGCAGCTCCTCCAGGGCGACGACCGAGACCGTCGCCACCTCGTCCAGACGGTCATGGAGCTCGTCCACGCCGATGCCGAGCTCGCGGGCAAGCTCCTCGTCCTCGGGGGTCCGGCGGAGCTCCGCCTCCAGCTTCCCCATGGCGCGCTGCAGCTCCCGAGCCTTCGAGCGCACGGAGCGGGGGACCCAGTCGAGGGCGCGCAGCTCGTCCAGGATCGCCCCTCGGATGCGCGGGATCGCGTACGTCTCGAACTTGATGCCGCGGTCGACCTCGAACTTGGCCAGCGCGTCGATCAGGCCCAGGATCCCGTACGAGACGAGGTCGGCGGTCTCGACGGTGCTCGGGAGCCCGGCTCCCACGCGTCCGGCGACGAACTTCACGAGCGGCGAGTAGTGCAGGATCAGGCGGTCGCGCGCGTCGAGGGAGCCGTCCTCCTTGTACGAGCGCCACACCTCCTGCAGGTAGGCGCCGTCGGGTCGTTGCTCCATCTCAGGCACGAGGGTGACTTGCATCGTAGACCGACCGCAGACGCTCCGCGCTCACGTGCGTGTACACCTGCGTGCTCCCCACGTCGGCGTGACCGAGCAGCTCCTGCACGCTGCGCAGGTCGGCCCCGCCCTCGAGCAGGTGGGTGGCGAAGGAGTGGCGCAGCAGGTGCGGCCAGACCGGACGCGACCCCAGCGCCGCGTTGCCGAGTCGTTCGAGCACCCTTCGGACGTCGCGCGTCGTCATCCTCTTGCCGCGGGCGTTGAGGAAGACGGCGGCCCCCGGCGCGGTCCCGCGGGAGGCCAGGTCGGTCCGGCCGTGCCTCAGGTAGGCCTGGAGAGCCGACGAGGCCGGGGCGGCCAGGGGGACCACCCGGGTCCGGTTGCCCTTCCCGTGCTCCACCCGCACCCAGCCCGAGTCGAGGTCGACGTCGTCGACGTCCAGGGCGCACGCCTCCCCCGCGCGCAGACCCGCGTCGTAGAGCAGTTCGACGAGGGCCAGGTCGCGCCATGCCTCCGGGGGCGGGGGTCCGCCGCCCCCGACCCGTTCCTCCGTGTGTTCCAGGATCGCCCCTACCTCGCCCTGCCGCAGGACCCGCGGGAGCCGAGTCTTCGCCTTCGGCAGCGAGAGGAGCTCGGCCGGGTTCGACGTCACCTGGCCGTTGCGCTGCATGTGCCGGAACAGGCCGCGTGCCGCCGCCGCCCGACGCCGGACCGTCGACCGGGACAGGCCCCGAATCTCGAGGGACGCGAGCCAGGACCGCAGCACCCGGTGATCGACCTCGCGCAGCGGCGTCCCCCGGCGCTCGCAGAACCCGAGGAGGTCGTCCAGGTCGTTGCGGTACGCGGTCACCGTATGTGCCGATGCGCGGCGGGGACCTTCCAGGTATCGCAGGTAGTCCTGCACGGCCTCTCGGTCGGGGACCATACGACCATCGAACCACACGCGTCCCAGCACCCCACCACGATCGACCGGCGATAACGTGAGCGCATGTTCTCGACACCCACCGCGGAGTGGTTCAGGACCACCTTCGGCTCCCCCACGCCCGCTCAGGAGCGCGGGTGGCCGGCCATCGCGACCGGACAGCACACGCTGATCTGCGCGCCGACCGGCTCGGGGAAGACGCTCGCTGCGTTCCTGTGGGCGCTCGACAGGCTGGCCGTCGATCCCGTCCCCCCGGACGCGGAGCGTTGCCGCGTCCTGTACGTCTCGCCCCTGCGCGCACTGGCCGTGGACATCGAGAAGAACCTGAGGGCCCCCCTACGCGGCATCTCGCTCGCTGCCGAGAGGCTCGGGATGACCGTCCACGAGCCCACCGTGGGCGTACGGACCGGGGACACGTCCCCCTCCGAGCGGAGAGCGCTCACGAAGGCGCCGCCCGATGTGCTGATCACCACCCCGGAGTCGCTCTACCTGATGCTCACATCGCAGGCGCGCGAGACCCTGCGGAGCGTGCGCTGGGTGATCGTCGACGAGATCCACGCCGTGGCCGCCACGAAGCGCGGCTCCCACCTGATGCTCTCGCTCGAGCGGCTGGACCACTGGGTGGGAGAGCCGGTCCAGCGCATCGGGCTCTCGGCGACCCAGCGCCCCTTGGAGGAGATCGCCCGGTTCATGGGAGGTCGCACGGACGGGGAGCCGCGGCCGGTGACGATCGTCGACGCCGGGATGCGCAAGCAGCTCGACGTCACCGTCGTCGTGCCCGTGGAGGACATGTCCAAGCTCGGCGAGGAGCTGCCCGAGCCGGCCAGCGGGCCGGCGTCGGCCGGTCCGGCGCGCCGCAGCATCTGGCCGTCCATCGATCCCGAGCTGCTCAGCCTCATCCGCGACCACCGGTCCACGATCGTCTTCTGCAACGCGCGGCGGATGGCCGAGCGGCTGGCGGCGCGGCTGAACGAGCTGGCCGGCGAGGAGCTCGTGAAGGCGCACCACGGGTCCATCGCGCGGGAGCAGCGGCTCCAGATAGAGGACGAGCTGAAGTCGGGGCGATTGCGCGCGCTCGTCGCGACCTCCTCCCTCGAGCTGGGCATCGACATGGGGGCAGTGGATCTCGTGATCCAGGTCGAGTCGCCCGGCTCGGTGGCGAGGGGGCTCCAGCGGATCGGACGCGCCGGGCACTCGGTCGGGGAGCCGAGCCGCGGCAAGGTCTTCCCGAAGTACCGCGGCGACCTCCTAGAGGCGGCCGTCGTCGTCAAGCGCATGGAGGAGGGCGCGATAGAGGAGACGCGCTACCCGCGCAACCCCCTCGACGTGCTGGCCCAGCAGATCGTGGCGATGGCGGCGATGGACGAGTGGAGCGTGGCGGACCTGGCCCGTCTCGTCCGCCAGGCCGCGCCGTTCGCAGATCTCACGGACGACGTCCTCTCCTCGGTGCTGGACCTGCTGTCCGGACGCTACCCGTCGACGGAGTTCGCCGAGCTGCGTCCCCGGATCGTCTGGGACCGCAGGACCCAGGTCGTCCGGGCCCGGCCGGGCGCCCACCGACTCGCGGTGACGAGCGGAGGCACGATCCCGGACCGCGGCCTGTTCGGCGTCTTCCTGCCGGACGGCTCCCGGGTCGGCGAGCTGGACGAGGAGATGGTGTACGAGTCGCGTCCTGGCGAGACCTTCGTGCTCGGAGCGACCACGTGGCGGATAGAGGACATCACCCGCGACCGGGTCGTGGTGACCCCGGCCCCCGGGGAGCCCGCCAAGATGCCCTTCTGGAAGGGGGACGGGCCGGGCCGGCCCCTCGAGCTCGGCCGGGCGCTCGGAGCGATGGTCCGGGAGCTGCGCGAGAGCGCCGACCCAGAGCGCGCGCTGCGCGATGAGTACAGCCTCGACGAGCTGGCGGCGCGCAACCTCGCCCAGTACCTGGCCGAGCAGGCCGAAGCTACGGGAGCCGTCCCCGACGACCGCACGATCGTCGTCGAGCGGTTCCGCGACGAGATCGGCGATTGGCGCATCTGCATCCTCTCGCCCTTCGGCGCGCGGGTGCACGCCCCGTGGGCGATGGCGCTCGAGGCGCGGCTCGTCGAGCGGCTCGGGCAGGTGCAGGTGCTGTGGTCCGACGACGGGATCGTCCTCCGGCTCCCGGAGTCGGTGGATACCCTCCCGGTCGACGACCTGATCCCGCCCCCCGAGGAGGCGGACGAGCTCGTCACGTCCCAGCTGCCCATGACGGCGCTCTTCTCGTCGCGGTTCCGGGAGGCGGCCGCTCGCGCGCTGCTGCTCCCCCGCCGCGACCCAGGCAAACGGACGCCGCTGTGGCAGCAGCGTCAGCGGGCGGCCGACCTGCTATCCGTGGCGTCGCGGTACCCGTCGTTCCCGATCCTGCTCGAGGCGACGCGTGAGTGCCTGCGCGACGTCTTCGACCTCCCGGCCCTGCGCGAGGTGCTCGCCGACGTGCGGGCCAGACGGGTCAGGGTGGTCTGGGCGGACACCGCGACCGCCTCCCCCTTCGCGCAGTCGCTCCTCTTCGGCTGGATCGCCGTCTACATGTACGAGGGGGACACCCCCCTGGCCGAGCAGCGGGCGGCCGCCCTCGCCCTGGACCGGGAGCTCCTCCGGGAGCTGCTCGGGTCGGAGGAGCTGCGCGAGCTGATCGACGCCGACGCGCTGGCCTCCCTCGAGCTGGAGCTGCAGGCCCTGGCTCCCGAGCGGCAGGTGCGCGACGTCGACGAGCTGCACGACCTCCTACGACGCCTGGGCGACCTGACGCGGGCCGAGCTCGACGCGCGCAGCGCCGCCGACCCGGCCGGGTGGCTCCAGCAGCTCCTCGCCGAGCGGCGCGCGATCGAGGTCTCGGTGGCGGGGGAGCCGCGGATCGCCGCCGCCGAGGACGCCGCGCGCCTGCGCGACGCTCTCGGCACCAGCCTGCCGCTCGGGCTCCCGGCCGCGTTCACCGAGTCGGTCGATGAGCCCCTGGTGGACCTCGTCGGCAGGTACGCGCGCACGCACGGACCGTTCGTCACCACCGACGTGGCGTCGCGGCTCGGGGCTCCCGTCGAGCGCACGAGGAGAGCCCTGGAGACCCTCGAGGCCGACGGCCGGGTCGTGAGGGGTGCGTTCCGTCCGGGCGGCAGCGAGACGGAGTGGTGCGACACCGGTGTCCTCAGGTCGCTGCGTCGGCGGTCGCTCGCGGTCCTGCGCCGTGAGATCGAGCCGGTCGAGGCGAGCGTGCTGGGCCGGTTCCTACCCGCCTGGCACGGCATGGGAGACGCGCGGCAGGGTCCGGACGCGCTGGTCGAGGCGGTGGCCCAGCTGCAGGGCGCGGCCATCCCCGCCTCCTCGCTCGAGGCGGATGTCCTCCCATCGCGGGTGCGCGCGTACCGTCCGGCCGACCTCGACGCGCTCTGCGCGTCCGGCTCCGTCGTGTGGGTGGGAGCGGGGGGCCTGGGGTCCAGTGACGGACGGCTCTCGCTCTACTTCCGCGACCAGGTGCGGCTGCTGGCGCCTCCCCCGGTGGAGGAACCGCCGTCCGGACCCGTCCACGACGCGATCCGCGACCACCTGCGTGCGCGCGGCGCGTCCTTCTGGCTGGACCTGCTGAACGCGGCGGAACACCCCGACGAGCAGACCGTGCTGGCCGCGCTGTGGGACCTGGTCTGGGCGGGCGAGGTCACGAACGACACGCTGGCTCCCGTGCGCGCCCTCGTCGCCGGCCGACCCCGCGCCGTCCAGAAGGGGCGGCCCCGTCCGGGGCGGCTGACCCGGCTCGGACCGCCCTCCGCGGCCGGGCGCTGGTCGCTCGTCTCCTCGCTCACCCAGCCCGAGGCCGCCCCCACCGAGCGGGCTCACGCCCGCGCCCTCCAGCTGCTCGACCGCCACGGTGTGCTCGTGCGCGAGGCCGTGCTGGCCGAGAACGCGCCCGGCGGGTTCTCGGGTGTCTACGGGGTGCTGCGGATGCTCGAGGAGTCGGGACGCGTGAGGCGCGGCTACTTCGTGGGCGGGCTGGGAGCCGCCCAGTTCGCCCTGCCGGGCGCGGTCGACCGGCTGCGCGCCATGCGGGAGCCCGCGGACGAGCCGGTCACCCTCCTGCTCGCCGCGACCGACCCGGCTCAGCCGTACGGCGCGGCGCTCCCGTGGCCGGACTCGGCGGGCCGTCCCGCCCGCACGGCGGGGGCGTTCGTCGTCCTCCACGACGGGAGCCCGGCCGCCTACCTCGAACGGGGAGCCAGGTCGCTCGTCACCTTCGAGGGCAGCGACCCTAGGGTCTGGGTCGATGCGCTCGTGCGCTTCGTGAAGGACGGCCGGGTGCGACGCCTCGAGATCCAGCGCATCGACGGGGACGCCGCGCACAGCCACCCCGCGGCCGACCGGCTGCGCGAGGCGGGGTTCGTGGACGCCTATCGCGGCCTCGTCCTCCGCGCGTGACGAGGCCCTGACTAGACTCGACCGCAGGAGCCGTCGATACGGAGGGAGGGGTGCCGTGCTCGCACGACGCCTGAGGCTCATGGGTCCGCTCCTCGTCCTGGCTCTCGTCGCGACCGGGTGTCCGGCCGACGAGGGCGGCGACGGGGGCGACGGAGGAGGCGGGAACCTCCTGCAGACGATCACCGACCGGGGGCAGGTTCGGTGCGGCGTCAACGACGAGGTCCCCGGGTTCGGCTTCGTCGACGAGGCCGGCAACTACTCGGGGTTCGACATCGAGTTCTGCCGCGCGGTGGCGGCGGCCGTCACCGGCGACGCCGGCAACGTCGAGTTCCGGTCGCTCACGTCCGAGCAGCGGTTCACCGCCCTGCAGGGGCAGCAGGTCGACGTGCTGATCCGCAACACGACCTGGACGGCGACCCGTGACGGGACGGAGGGGGCCGCGTTCGCGGCGACCACCTTCTACGACGGCCAGGGGATGATGGTCCGGGCCGACAGCCCGTTCCAGAGCCTCGAGGACATGCGGGGCACCAACATCTGCGTCCTGAGCGGTACGACGACCGAGCTGAACCTCGAGACGCAGTTCCAGGCGCGCGGCATCGAGTACGAGCCGATCTCGCTCGAGACGAACGAGGCTATCCAGCCCGCCTTCATCCAGCGTCGCTGCGAGGGCTGGACGTCGGACAGGTCCCAGCTCGCCGGCATCCGATCCGCGTGGCCGGAGACCGAGGGCGGTCCAGGGGCGCTGCGCATCCTGGACCTCACCATGTCCAAGGAGCCGCTCGGACCGGTCGTCCGCGACGGGGACGCTCGTTGGTACGACGCCGTGAACTGGACGGTGATCGCGACCATCCTCGCCGAGGAGCACGGGATCACGCAGGCCAACGTCGACCAGATGAGGCAGTCGCAGGACCCCGACGTCCAGAGGCTGCTCGGGACCTTCCGCACCGAGGAGGGCAGCACTTTCAACCCGGGCCTCGGACTCCCCGACGACTTCGCGTACCAGGTGATCAAGCAGGTCGGGAACTACGGGGAGATATACGAGAGGACGGTCGGACCGAACACGCCGCTTGGGTTGGAGCGCGGACCGAACGACCTCTGGACCCGCGGCGGCCTCCTGTACGGACCCCCCTACAGGTAGAAGACGGATCTCCAGGAGTGGGGCCGACCGGTGGCTGACACCAGGACACCGGTCGGCCCGCCCTTCTGGCGCGACGTCCGCGTCCTGCGGATCGCCGGACAGGCGGTCTTCCTCGCCCTGGTCGGCCTGCTCCTGTACTGGCTCTACCTGAACCTCGTGACGAACCTGCGCCGGCAGGGCATCAC
The DNA here is from genome assembly GCA_035540895.1 of Actinomycetota bacterium. Taxonomy (NCBI): domain Bacteria; kingdom Bacillati; phylum Actinomycetota; species Actinomycetota bacterium. Next base: position 12,123 of record DATLFR010000002.1, read on the forward strand.
CCCCAACTACGGGTTCCTGTCCCGTCCGGCGGGGTTCCGGGTCTCGGGGAGCGCCTTCTCGTCGCGGGAGTCGGTGTGGAGCGCGGTCCTGGTCGGGGTGCGCAACACGGCCCTGGTGTCCGGCGTGGGGATACTGCTGGCCACGGTCCTCGGACTGGTCGTCGGCGTGGCCCGGCTCTCGACGAACTGGCTGGTGCGCCGGGGCGCGTCCCTCTACGTCGAGACCTTCCGCAACATCCCCGTGCTGATCCTGATCCTGTTCATGTTCAAGGCGGTCACCCTCCGGCTGCCGCCTGTCACCGACCCGATCGAGCTGCCCGGGCTCGTCATGGCCAACAGCGGGCTGTGGATCCCGTGGGTCAGCGCGCGGCCTGGAGCGGGAGCCTTCGTCGGGGCCCTAGGGGCGGGGGCGGCCGCGGCGGTCGCGGTCGCCATCTGGCGCACCCGCGTGCAGGACCGGACCGGACGCCCCCACCAC
>DATLFR010000003.1 GCA_035540895.1 Actinomycetota bacterium
TCGACCCGGAGGCGGCGGCGCTCGTCCCCCACTCCGTATGCACGCGGCACGCGGTCCTGGCCCTCGGGTTCCGGGAGGGAAAGCTGGTGGTCGCGATGGCCGACCCGGGCAACCTGCTCGTCCTCGACGACCTCAGGATCCGCACGGGCCACGAGCTCGACGTCCTGGTGGCGACCCGCGAGGACATCCTCGCGGCTATCGAACGCCTCCGCTCGATGGAGGACACGACCGACCTGCTGGCCGAGCCCGAGGCGGAGCCCGACGGGCCGGTGGGGCTCGAGGCCGTCGACGCGGCGGACCGGGCTCCCATCGTCAAGGCCGTGAACAGGATCATCATGCAGGCCGTCGAGCAGCGCGCCTCCGACATCCACGTCGAGCCGGAGGAGCGCGACGTACGGATCAGGTTCAGGATCGACGGGGTCCTGCACGAGAAGATGCGTCTGCAGAAGGCCCATCAGCACGGGATCGTCTCCCGCCTGAAGGTGATGGGAGAGGCGGACATCGCGGAGAAGCGTCTCCCGCAGGACGGCCGCGTGACGGTCTCGGTGGCCGGGTCCCCGATCGACCTGCGGATCTCGACGCTCCCCTCGGCCCACGGCGAGGAGGTGGTCATCCGCATCCTCGACCGCAGCAGCTCCCTGCTCGGGCTCGAGGACATGGGTTTCACCCCCGCGATCCTCGACCGCTACCGGACCGCTACCGCCAAGACGACCGGCGCGATCCTCGTCACCGGCCCGACCGGCTCGGGGAAGTCGACGACCCTGTACGCCACGCTGAACGAGTTGAACGACCCGTCCCGCAAGATCATCACCGTTGAGGACCCGATCGAGTACCGGATCGGAGGCCTGCGGCAGATGCAGGTCCACCCGGCGATCGGCCTGACCTTCGCGCACGCGCTACGATCCATCCTGCGATCGGACCCCGACGTGATCATGGTCGGTGAGATCCGGGACCGGGATACGGCCTCCATGGGCGTGCACGCCGCGATGACGGGCCACCTCGTCCTGGCCACGCTTCATACGAACGATGCCCCCACCGCGCCGACCCGGCTGACCGAGATGGGGGTGGAGCCGTTCCTCGTGGCCTCGGCCGTGCAGGCGGTCGTGGCGCAGCGGCTGGCGCGCAGGCTGTGTCCGGAGTGCGCGGAGCCCTACGAGCCCACCCAGGAGCTGCTGGAGCGGATCGGGGTGCCGGTCCCGGAGGGGAAGTCGAAGCGGCAGCTCAAGCGGCCGGTCGGGTGCCGCCACTGCGCGAACACCGGTTACCGGGGACGGGTCGCCCTCGCCGAGCTCATGCTCGTCACCGACGAGATCGAGCGGGCGGTCGCCGACCGGGCTCCCACGGAGACGCTGGCCGAGATCGCGAGGTCCCAGGGGATGGTCCCCCTGCTCGAGGACGGGCTCGCCAAGGCCGCGGCCGGGATCACCTCCCTCGAAGAGGTCCTGCGCGTCGTCGGCTGACGCTCGACACGTCGCCGGTCCTCTGCTAGAGTTCCCGCTCGGTTCTCACGCGCCCTGCGCGCGAGCTCCCGGGCGGCGGCCAGACACCAGCCTTCACAGGCCTGCGCTGACGCGCGCCCTCGGAAGAACCCCTCCCCTGAGGCAACCGCCCCTCGCGCGGGCCACGACACAGGAAGTTCGTGAGCCATGAAGCGAGAGCGCAGCGATACGACGCGGGTCCTCCTCCGCTACATCGGCCCCCACCGGGGCCGGGTGGCGCTGCTCGCCCTGTTCCTGCTCCTCAGTATGGGGCTCCCGCTCGCCGGGCCGCAGATCCTGCGCGTGTTCATCGACACCGCGCTCGACGCCGGCGAGATGGAGGTCCTGATCAGGCTCGCCCTGCTCTACCTGGCGATCGGACTGGTCGCGGAGGTGATCGCCGTCGTCACGACGTACATGGCCGAGCAGGTCGGGTGGACGGCGACGAACGACCTGAGATCCGACCTGACCGAGCACGCCCTCGGGCTGGACGTGGCCTACCACAACAGCCACACCCCCGGAGAGATGATCGAGAGGATCGACGGCGACGTCAGCGCGCTGTCCAACTTCTTCTCGGTCTTCGTGCTGTACATCCTGGGGTCCGCGATCTTCGGGCTCGGCATCCTCGTCCTCGTCGCCCGGGAGCACCTGGGGGTGGGGGCGGTGCTGGCCGCCTTCGCGGCCGTCTCGGTGAGCGTCATGCACCGGCTGCGCCGGATCGCGGTCCCGGCCTCTACGGCCCAGCGGGAGGCTTCGGCGGAGCTGTTCGGGTTCCTCGAGGAGCGCCTCTCCGGCACCGACGACATCCGGTCCCTGGGCGCCGGACACCACGTCATGCGCGGCTTCGCACGCGCGAACCGGCTGCTGCACCGTCGGCTCGTCCACTCCGAGAAGGTCGGGGTGCTCATCTGGACGGCGTCCACCGTCCTGTTCGGCGTGAGCATCGCGATGACGCTCGCCCTCGGCGGCTGGCTGTTCGCCCGCGGACAGGCCACCCCGGGCACGATCTTCATGCTCTTCCAGTACGTGATGATGCTCGACCAGCCGATCATGAACATCGCGTCGCAGATGCGCGAGTTCCAGAAGGCGGGAGCCGGGCTGAACCGCATCGGGGACCTGCTGGCGGAGAGGCCCACCATCGTCGACGGGTCCGCTCCGCTGCCCGACGGAGCCCTCTCCGTCGAGCTGGACGGGGTCACCTTCGCCTACGCCGACGACGACGTGACCGTGCTGGACGACGTGTCCCTCCGCGTCTCCCCGGGTGAGGTGGTCGGGGTCCTCGGCCGGACGGGGTCCGGGAAGACGACCCTGACGCGCCTGCTCCTGCGTCTGTACGACGTGGGGCAGGGGTCCGTCCGGGTGGGCGGACACGACATGCGTGAGCTCTCCCTGGACGACCTGCGCCGCCGGGTGGGCGTGGTGACCCAGGACGTCCAGCTCTTCCAGGGGTCGGTCCGGGACAACCTGACGCTGTTCGACGGCTCGATAACCGACGAGGCGATAGTGGATGCCCTGCGCACGCTGGGGCTCGGCGCGTGGCTGGAGGGGCTCCCGGACGGCTTGGACACGGAGCTGGCCTCGCAGGGCGGGGGGCTATCCGCCGGACAGGCCCAGCTGCTCGCCTTCGCCCGGGTGTTCCTGCGCGACCCGGGCCTGGTCATCCTCGACGAGGCCTCGTCGCGTCTGGACCCGGCCACCGAGGCGATGATCGAGTCGGCCGTGGACCGCCTGCTGGTGGGTCGGACGGCCGTCATCGTCGCGCACCGGCTGGCCACCCTGGGGCGCGCGGACACGATCGTCGTGATGGAGCACGGACGGGTGCTCGAGCACGGACCGCGGGCCGAGCTCGCTTCCGATCCCGGCTCCCGGTTCGCCAGGCTCCTGCGGACCGGCATCGAGGAGGTGCTCGCATGACCCCCATACGCGACCGCGTCCCCACCGACACCCTGGGTAGGACCGTCCGGTCCTGGCCCCTGGGATGGCGGCTGGCCCGCACCCACCTGGGCTCGTACGCCGCGTCCGGGGCGCTGTGGGCTGCCCGGAGCCTGTGGTTCATCCCCATGGGGCTCTGGTCGCGCGCCGCCCTGAACCGGATCACGGGCGACGCCACCGGCGAGCTCTGGAAGCCGCTCGTGGGCCTGCTCGGCACCGAGCTGCTGCGGGCCGCCTCGTTCTGGGCGGCGTGCGTCGTCTGGACGTCCTGCTTCTACGCGTTCGTCACCGTCATGCGCACGAACGTGCTCGGGCGCGTCGTCCGGGGGCCCGGCCGCGGACGGGTCCCGGACTCCCCCGGGGAGGCGATCAGCCGGTTCCGCGACGACACCGAGGAGTTCGTGTACCTCCACGACCTGTGGATCGACGTCACCTCGGCCCTGCTGCTGACCGTGGCGGCCATGGTCGTGATGGTCCGCATCGACCCCGTCCTGACCGCGATCGTGCTCTTCCCGATGGCGGCGACCCTGCTGATCATGCACAAGACCGGGCCCCGGATCCGCGTGAACCGCCGGGCGACGCGGCGGGCGACCTCGGCCGTCACCGGGTTCATCGGCGAATCCTTCGGCGCCGTGCTGGCCATCAAGGTCTCGGGGGCGGAGCGTGGGGTGCTGCGACGCTTCCGGGAGCTGTCCGAGACGCGTCGGGTGGCGGCCGTACGCGACCGGCTCTTCGTCGAGATCACGGACAAGATCATGGAGAACCTCGTCCACGTCGCGATCGGCGTGCTGCTCCTGCTCGCCGCCGGACGCATGCGCACCGGCACGTTCACGGTCGGGGACATGGCGCTCTTCACCATGTACATGCACTGGCTGATGTGGCTCCCGCGCTGGACGGGCCGCCTGATCGCCCGTACGAAGCAGTCGGCGGTCAACATGGGGCGGCTGGCCAGGATCGTCGAGGGAGCCCCGGCCGAGGTCGTGGTCGAGCCCTGCGTCACCGGTCTGAGTGGGGAGCTGCCATCGGTGCCGGAGGTGGAGCGTTCCCCCGACGACCGCCTCGAGGTGCTCGAGGCGCGCGGGCTCACGTACCGCTACCCGGACACCGGCCGCGGGATCACCGACGTGTCGCTGCGCATCGAGCGCGGCAGCTTCGTCGTGGTCTGCGGCCGGATCGGGTCGGGCAAGACCACCCTCCTGCGAGCCCTGCTCGGCCTGGTCGACCTCGAAGCGGGCGAGACCGTCTGGAACGGACGCGTCGTCTCCGACCCGATGTCCTTCTTCGTCCCGCCGCGCTCGGCGTACACGGCTCAGGTCCCGCGGCTGTTCAGCGAGAGCCTGCGCGACAACATGGTGCTCGGACAGCCCGTCCCCGACGACCGTTTGGCCGAGGCCGTCCGACTCGCCGTATTCGAGGACGACCTGGCCGAGATGCACGGCGGGCTGGACACGGTGATCGGACCCCGGGGGGTCAGGCTGTCCGGCGGGCAGGTCCAACGGACCGCCGCCGCCCGGATGTTCGTGACGGGCGCCGAGCTGCTCGTGTTCGACGACCTCTCCTCGGCCCTGGACGTGGTCACGGAGGCCGAGGTCTGGGACCGCGTCTTCGCCCGCGGCGACGCGACCTGCCTGGCTGTCTCGCACCGCCGGGCGGCCCTCCGCCGTGCGGACACGGTCGTCGTGATGAAGGACGGGACGGTCGAGGCGTCCGGCCCGCTGAACGAGCTGCTCGAGACCTCCGACGAGATGCGCGCGCTATGGGCGGCCGACGAGGGAGCCTGGCACCGCGACGCCGCGGTGCGGTAGCGAGCTCAGATGAGGCGGCGGTCGCTCGCCCAGCGGGTCAGTTCGTGACGGCTCGACAGCTGGAGCTTGCGCAGTACGGCCGATACGTGCGTCTCCACCGTCTTCACCGAGATGTGCAGCCGCCGGGCGACCTCCTTGTACGTGTACCCGCGGGCGATCAGGCGCAGCACCTCCTTCTCGCGCACGGTCAGCTGGTCGACCTCCGGGTCCTCCGGGACGGGGATGTCGCCGGCGAACGCGTCCAGGACGAACCCGGCCAGGCGGGGCGAGAACACGGCGTCCCCCTCGTGGACCCGCCGGATCGCGTCGGCGAGGTCCTCGGGGGAGATCGTCTTCGTCACGTAGCCGCGCGCCCCGGACCTGACCACCGCTATCACGTCCTCGGGGGCGTCGGAGACGGACAGGGCCAGGAAGCGGACGTCCGGATGGGTCGCGTGGACGGCCTCGATGACGGCTCGTCCGCCGCCGCCCGGCATGTGGACGTCGAGCAGGACGACGTCCGGCTTGGCCTGCCGTATCCCGTCGATGGCCCGGTCGACGTCGGATGCCTCGCCGACCACGTCGACGCGTCCGGCCAGCTCGGCCTTGACCCCGGAAAGGAACAGCCGGTGGTCGTCCACCACGAAGACCCGGGTCATGTTCCGTTCCTCGGCATCCGCAGCTTCACCTCGCACCCCTCGCCGGTCGCGGTGACGATCTCGACCTTGCCTCCGTGCCGCTCGATGCGCCCCCTGATCGAGTCCGCGATGCCCCGCCGGTCGGCCGGAACGGCCGAGATGTCGAAACCGCGCCCCCGGTCACGCACGTAGGCAGTCACCGCGTCATCCTCGCACTCCACGTAGACCGAGACCTCCTCGGCTCCCGAGTGCACGGCCGCGTTCGCTGCCGCCTCCCGCAGCGCCCTGACGAGCGCGACCATGCGGTCGTCGGCGGCCGCGTCGCCCACCACCACGAGCTCGACGGGCACGTCGTGTGCGTCCTCCACCTCTTCCATCGTCGTCGTGACCAGGGCGGCCAGCTCGGTGCGGGCCGCGGGTGCCGCGGCCGAGTAGAGCCAGCTGCGCAGCTCCCGTTCCTGTCGTCGGGCCAGCGTCACCATCTTCCGCGGGTCGCCGGCGTTGCGCTGGATGAGCGCGAGCGTCTGCAGCACGGAGTCGTGTAGGTGCGCCGCCACCTCTGCGCGCTCCTGGGAGCGCACGCGTTCGCGGCGCTCATCCGAGACCTGGCGCAGGAGCCGCGATAGGAGCGGTCCGAACGCGACCACGAGTCCCGCGGTCGTGACGAGGACCGCGACCACGACGCTGCCGACCGCCCGTAGGTCGTCCTGGGCCGCGACGAGCGAAGCCATCCCCACGACCACGAGGGCTCCGCCCGCAGCCAGCCTCACGAGCGGGGGACGGGTGACGAGGAGGTCGCGACCTCCGATGCGGACCCAGGTCGGGCGCACCTCGGGCTCCGTCCGGATGTAGAGGAGCGCTGCACCCATGCCCGCCAGGACGAGGGGCACGCCCACCGCGTCGCCCACCCACAGCCCGTACGCCCGGAACACCACCAGCAGGCCGACGACCACGAGACCCAGCGCGACCGCCTGCTGGGCCGTGGGCTCCCTCGCGGGGGGCGCCGCCGGATCGTCCGGATCCAGCGAGACCGCCCATGCGACCAGGTAGGCGACGGCACCGACCCCTGCGGCGAAGGTCAGGAGGGCCAGCGCGATCCGGACGACCATGGCATCCACGCCCCACCGGGCGCCGAGTCCGGCCGCGACGCCGGTGAGCACGGCGTCCTGGGGTCGGCGGGCGAAACGGAGGGCCTCCATGTCGGCGATGGTCTCACGGCCGGCCCGGGACGGACATCAGGGGAGTCCCTGAGAAGGGTCAGGGTGGGGCGGTCGATATCAGGGCCTCCCCCGATTGTCCTGTCGGCCGGTCGGAGGCACGATGCGGACATGGACCACGAGCAGAGCAACGACACGGGAGCCCACGAGGCTCCAACCGCGGGGGCCCCGGCCCCCGCAGCAACACCGCGCCCCCCGGCGGCGACGGTCCGGACGTTCCGGCGCCGCCGCCTGGACAAGGTGATCTCCGGCGTCTGCAGCGGACTGGGCGCCTACACCGGGACGGACCCCGTCCTGTGGCGGCTGGGGTTCGTCGGCGCGACCATCTTCACCGGAGGCGTGGCGGCCATCGTCTACGTGATCGCCGCGGTAGTGGTGCCGTACGGGGACGACGACGCGTCGTCCCCGGCGGTCACCCTCGACCTCAACCGCTGGATCGGCATCGCGCTCTCCGTGGTCGGGCTGTCCCTGATGTTCGGCCTGTTCGACCAGGGTCCGTGGTGGGGGCCGCGCGGCGGGGTCCTCTGGGGGCTCCTGCTGATCGGAGCCGGGGTGACGCTGTGGAACGGCTCACGCGACGAACCCGCGCCGTCCGAGCCGTTGCCAGACGCACGGTCGGCTCCGCCGGCGCCCGAGCCGGCCGTCCCCGTCGGCGGCGGCCTCCTGACGGCGCCCACCACCACCCCCGTCGCCGCTCCCGTGGACAGGCCGGCGGCGCCGCGCGAGCGTTCGTACCTCGGGCGAGCGACCCTGGGAGCCACGGCGATCGTGATGGGGGTCCTCCTCATGCTCGACTCGGCGGGCGTCCTGCGTCTCTCCCTCGGCGCGGCCGCGGCCGTCGCCTTGCTCATCACGGGAGCCGGACTGATCGTCGGCGCCTGGCGGGGGAGGGCCCGCGGCCTCATCGCCCTCGGGGTCCTGCTCACGCTGGTGCTCTGCGCGTCGACCTATGCCCCGGCCGGCCTGCGAGCGGGGGTGGGGGAGCTGGTGGAGACGCCGCTGTCGGCCGCCGAGGCTTCCCGGGGGTACCGGCTCTCGGCCGGGGCGCTGCACCTGGATCTGACGGAGATCGACACGGCAGCCTCTATCCCGGTCGAGGTCGGTGCAGGCGAGGTGACGATCGTGCTGCCGGCGGACGCCGCCGTCGTCCTGCGAGCCCGGATCGGTGCGGGGGAGCTCTGGCTCCCGGGCGCGGGCCGCGCCGGCTCGCTCGTCGAGGACGGGCCGGCCCGCCACCGCGGTTCGGGGTTGAACCACGACCGGACGGTGCGGCTGGACGGCCTACCCGGGGCTCCGCGGCTCCACGTCGACGTGCGCATCGGGGTCGGTGAGCTCAGGGTGGTCCGAGGGGAGCGCGGGTCGGAACCGCCCGCCGAGTTCGGGTCCCAGGAGGAGGTGGCGCTGTGAAGAGACATGCCCTCGACCCCGTCTCTCTGATCGCGGGCGCGTTCTTCGCGCTCTTCGCGGTCCTCTACCTGACCGGCGCGCTGGACGGTTCCCTCGTCCGGATCCGGTGGCTCGGAGCCGCGTCCCTGGTCGCGCTGGGGCTCGCTCTGCTGCTCTCGCCCCGGTCGCGCCCGGACCCCACACCCGACCCGGGCGACCCCGCCTAGGACCGCGCCCAAGGCGCGCCCGAGCGGGATAATGGGGAGCTATCCGTCCCACGAAGATGGGAGGCCGCGTCGCGGCCTCCCACCTCCACCCCAAGCGCCCTCAGAAGCTGATCTTCGCGGTGCGGAGGTCCTGACCGACCGACCCCGGCCGGTACTGCTGGATCCGAGCGGGAGGCCCGAGGTCGACCGTGAGGTGCAGGCGCCCCTCTTCGTCGGCCACGACCAGGTCCTCCACCGCGCCCGTCACCTCGACCGTCGCGCCGGGCCCCGCCACCCGACCGGTGACGACCCTGGTCATCCCGGACCCCGTGATGTGGAACCCGTCGGACGAGGCACCCCTGATCTCCAGGAACTCGGGCGCTCGGGCGGGGTCGGCGGTGAACGACCATCCCCAGGCGGACGAGTGCGCCTCGACGGTGCGGTAGTCGAAGGCCGCCGGGTCCGGACGGCCGAGGTTGGCGAGGACGTGGGGCACCCACTCCCGGAGCACTTCCGCGCCGTACTGGTACAGGTGGCCCCCGTCGTGCTCGGTGGCGTGGTACCCGATCCCCTCGGCGTCCAGGGCGGCTACGAAGTCACGCTGCATCTGGTTGAGGTTCATCTCGGGCTGCGAGCCGAACACGACGTCGAGCGGGGACGCCTCGTGCTGGGCGGGGATCCCGTTCCCCACGGCGGTGCGGATATCCGTACCGCGCAGGTTCGCCGCCAGGTCGAGGGGGTTGCGGTCGCGCCACCACACCTCGTCGAGGACGTAGTCCCCGAAGATCGGCATGGAGGGCGAGTAGGGCTGGTCGTAACCGCCGTCGAGGCTGTACAGGCCGGACGCCATCGGTCCCCAGCCGGGGTTGCGGATGTCCAGCACCCCGGAGAGGGAGGCGGCGAAGGCGAACAGCTCCGGGTGCCGGGCGGACAGGAACATGGCCCCGTAACCACCCTGCGAGAAGCCGGCTATCGCTCGGTGTCCGCGCTGGGCCACCGTGCGGTAGGTGGAGTCGACGTGGGGGACCAGGCTCTGCACGAAGAGCGTCTCCAGCTGATACCTGCCGTCGCGCCAGTCGTTGTACATGCCGACCCCGTTGTGGGGGGACACGACGATGAGGCCCTGATCGGCCACGGCGGACACGTCCATCACCTCGAACCAGGTGTTCTCGTCGCCGCCGCCTCCCGGGAGCAGGTAGAGCACGGGGTAGGCGCGTCCCGAGGTCTCGTAGTCGGAGGGGAGCTGGACGCGGAAGCGGAGTTCGTTGGACGGCATGGCGAGGGTGTCGCACCGGTTGGGGTCCTGGTCGGCTCCCGGCAGGACGAAGCCCGCCGGGGCGATCGTGCCGCAGGGGTAGGTCGGGTTCCCGCCCGCGTAGGCCACTATCTGGCCCTCGGCGGCCACGCACGCGGTGGCCGCTCCGCGGTTGCGGCCGAGCCAGACGCCGTTGCCCCCTCCAGATGCGCACCGCTCGTAGCTGGGCATGCATCCCGCCTCGCCGGGTGTGCACTCCGCCGCTGCGGCCGGGGGCATCGACGCGCCGGCCACGGCCAGCACGATCAGGACCAGCATCCGCCTCATCCGTCTCCTCCCTCAGGGCCCGGGGCCGGACCCGTCGTCAGGGCCCGCGCCGTACGCGTTCGAGACCGGCCGCCTCGTACGTAGAGGCTTTCGAGCCGGCAGGGCACATCCCTGCCGCGAGGCCCTGCGTACCGTTCCCCGTCGCGCCACAGCCGGTCCATCGCCGGGGAACCTATCCAGCGCAGCCCCGGGCGTCCGCGGACTTATGCACACATGGGACGTGGCAGTATCGACGGGTGGAGGTCGACATGAGCGAGGTGTCGCGCGCCGCGGCCCGGGACCGCCGGGTCACGAGCCCGTGACGCCGCCGCGTTTCCGGACGATCATCGAACCGTTCCGGATCAAGTCCGTCGAGCCGATCCGGTTCACGACGCCGGAGGAGCGGGAGGCGGCGCTCTACACGGCCGGCTACAACCTGTTCGCGCTGGCGAGCGAAGACGTGATCATCGACCTGCTGACCGACTCGGGGACGGGAGCGATGTCCTCCGAGCAGTGGGCGGGGATGATGCGGGGGGACGAGTCCTACGCCGGGTCCCGGTCGTTCTTCAGGTTCGAGGAGGTCGTCCGGGATCTGACGGGGTTCCGCCACGTGATCCCCACCCACCAGGGCCGGGCCGCCGAGAGGATCCTGTTCGGGGAGGTGGCGCGCCCGGGCCAGGTCGTCCCGAACAACACGCACTTCGACACGACCCGGGCCAACGTCGAGCACACGGGCGCCGTCGCTCGGGACCTCGTGATCGCCGAGGGACGCGAGCCGGCCGTCCTGCACCCCTTCAAGGGCAACATGGACCTCCACGCCCTCGAACGGACGCTGACGGAAGAGGACGTCCCCCTCGTGATGGTCACCGTCACCAACAACTCCGGCGGCGGACAGCCCGTCTCCCTGCAGAACCTGCGCGGGGTGAGGGCGCTCTGCGACCGGTTCGGGGTCCCTCTGTTCCTGGACGCCTGCCGGTTCGCCGAGAACGCGTGGTTCATCAAGATCCGGGAGCCCGGACACGCCGACCGGACGCCCACCGATATCGCCCGGGAGATGTTCTCGCTGGCCGACGGCGCGACGTTCAGCGCCAAGAAGGACGGGCTCGCCAACATCGGCGGGTTCCTCGCCTGCAACGACGACGACCTCGCCGCCCGGTGCCGGGCCGACCTGATCCTCACGGAAGGGTTCCCCACCTACGGGGGCCTGGCCGGGTACGACCTGGAGGCGATCGCGGTCGGGCTGCGAGAGGTCCTACATGAGGACTACCTGCGGTACCGCGTCCGGTCCGTCGAGTACCTGTGGGAGCGGTGCCGAGACGCGGGGGTGCCGGTCGTCAGCCCGCCGGGGGGACACGCGGTCTACCTCGACGCGAAGGGGCTGCTCCCGCACATCCCCCCTCACGAGTACCCGGGGCAGGCGCTCGCGGTCGAGATGTACCGGCTGGGCGGTGTCCGTCCGGTGGAGATCGGGAGCGTCATGTTCGGTCGTCCCCAGCCGGACGGCACCGAGGAGCCGGCGCCGATGGAGCTCGTCCGCTGCACGATCCCGCGCCGGGTCTACACCCAGTCGCACATCGACTACGTGGCCGAGGTGATCGAGGGCGTGGCGGCGCGGGCCGAGGCGATGCGGGGGTACCGCATCACCTGGCAGCCCCCGTTCCTCCGTCACTTCACGGCCCGGTTCGAGCCGCTCGGCTGACCCGACCGCGCTCCCCAGCCGTGCCTCGGCGACGGCCGCTGTAGGCTCACGGGGTGAACACGCAGCCCCCGCAGATCGCCGCCCACGGCTCCCTCCTCGACCTGGTGGGGGAGACCCCCCTCGTCCGGCTCGACCGGGTCGGACGCGACCTCGGATGCACCCTCGTGGCCAAGCTCGAGTTCCTGAACCCCGGCGGCTCGGTGAAGGACCGGCCGGCGATCGCGATGGTCGAGGCGGCCGAGCGCGACGGGCTCCTGCGTCCCGGCGGCACGATCGTCGAGCCGACCTCCGGCAACACGGGGGTCGGGCTCGCCATAGTCGCCGCGCGGAAGGGCTACCGGTGCGTCTTCGTGATGCCCGACAAGATGTCGGCCGAGAAGATCTCACTGCTGCGCGCGTACGGGGCGGAGGTGGTGGTCTGTCCCACCGCGGTGGCTCCCGATCACCCCGAGTCCTACTACTCGGTGGCGAACCGGATCACGGAAGCGACGCCCGGCGCGTTCCAACCGAACCAGTACCGCAACGTCGCCAACCCCGACTCCCACTACCGCAGCACGGGTCCGGAGATATGGCGTCAGACGTCCGGACGGGTCACCCACTTCGTGGCCGGGATAGGGACGGGCGGCACGATCTCGGGGATCGGCCGCTACCTGAAGGAGCAGAACCCCGACGTCCAGGTCGTGGGGGCCGACCCGGAAGGGTCGGTCTACTCGGGCGGGTCCGGACGTCCCTACCTCGTCGAAGGGATCGGGGAGGACTTCTGGCCCACCACCTATGACCCCGACGTGGTCGACCGGGTCGTGATGGTGTCCGACCGCGACTCCTTCCTCACCGCCCGGCGTGTCACCCGGGAGGAGGGGATCCTCGTGGGCGGGTCCACCGGGACGGCCGTCTGGGCGGCGCTGCACATCGGGCGGGAGCTCGGTCCCGACGCAGTGGTCGTGGTGATCGTGCCCGATTCCGGACGCGGATACCTGTCCAAGCTCTACAACGACGCCTGGATGGCCGAGTACGGGTTCCTCGAGGGCACGGGCCGGACGGTGGGGGACGTCCTGCACGCGAAGGGGGACGACCAGCCGCCGCTGATCCACGTCCACCCGACCGAGCCCGTCCGCCAGGCCATAGAGATCCTGCGGGAGTACGACGTGTCGCAGATGCCCGTCCTGAAGGAGGAGCCCCCGGTCGCGGTGGCCGAGGTGGTCGGGGCGGTCCGCGACCGCGACCTGCTGGACCGCGCGTTCCGAGATGCGTCCGTGCTCGACGCTCCGGTCGGGGAGGTGATGGGTCCGGCGCTCCCGACCATCGGGTCCGGGGAGCCGGTCGAGTCGGCGGTGGCGAAGCTCGAGCACGCTTCCGCCCTCCTCGTGATCGAGGACGGCCACCCGGTAGGCATCGTCTCCCGCTCGGACCTCCTGGACTTCCTGTCGAAGGGACGAGCATGAACGAGGACTGGGGCTTCGAGACACGCGCCATACACGCTGGACAGGAGCCGGACCCGACCACGGGCGCGGTGATCGTCCCGATCTACCAGACCTCCACGTACGCGCAGGAGGAGGTCGGGAAGCACAAGGGGTACGAGTACTCGCGCACGGGCAACCCCACGCGCACGGCCGTCGAGCGGTGCCTGGCCTCGCTCGAGGGAGCCCGGTTCGGTCTCGCCTTCTCGAGCGGCTTGGCCGCCAGCGACGCGCTGCTCCGGCAGCTCTCCCCCGGCGACCACATCGTCATCCCCAACGACGCGTACGGCGGGACGTACCGGCTGGTCTCGAAGGTCTATGAGCCCCACGGTTTCCGTCACACACCCGTGGACATGACCTCGCTCGACGCGCTCGCCGGAGCCTGGACCGACCGGACCCGGGTCGTCTGGGTGGAGACGCCCACCAACCCGCTCCTCACCGTGGTGGACATCGCCGCGATCGCGGCGTTCGCCCGGGAACGCGGCGCGATCTGCGTGGTGGACAACACGTTCGCGACCTCGTGGCTCCAGCGCCCCCTCGAGCTCGGGGCGGACGTCGTCTTGCACTCGACCACGAAGTACGCGGGCGGGCACTCCGACCTGGTCGGCGGGTTCATCGCCACGGACGACGAGGAGCTGGCCCGCAAGCTCGCGTTCACTCAGAACGCGGTCGGCGCGGTGCCGGGTCCGATGGACTGCTACCTGCTCCTCCGCGGGGTCAAGACGCTGGCCGTCCGGGTCGAGCGCGCGACCCAGAACGCGAAGGCGATCGTCGAGATGCTGGCCGGGCACCCGAAGGTGGCGAGGGTGCTCTACCCGGGGCTCCCGGACCACCCCGGCCACGAGGTGGCCGCGAAGCAGATGAAGGACTTCGGGGCGATGGTCTCCTTCATCCACGCGGAGGGGGAGCAGGCGGCGGTGGACCTCTGCTCGCGCACCCGCCTGTTCACGCTCGCCGAGTCGCTGGGGGCGGTCGAGTCGCTGATCGAGCACCCGGGCCGGATGACGCATGCGAGCACGGTCGGGTCGATGCTCGAGGTGGACCCGGCGCTCGTCCGGCTCTCGGTGGGGATCGAGTCGACCGAGGACCTGGTGGAGGACCTCCGGACGGCCCTCGGCTGAGCGGCGGCTAGACCCCGTAGAGGGGACGGAGCTTGCCCTCGAGGTGGCGCAGCAGCGGGTCGGCGCTCAAGGGCTTGCCCGTCACCCGCTCGCACAGGTCCTTCGGCTCGTGCCGCCCGCCGTGCGCGTGCACGTTGTCGTTCAGCCACTGCTTGAGCGGGCCGAACTCCCCGCGGGCGAACCCTTCCACCAGTCCGGGTACCTGCTCGCAGGCCGCCTCGAACAGCTGCGCGCAGTACAGGTTCCCCAGCGTGTAGGTCGGGAAGTACCCGAACCCCCCGAAGGCCCAGTGGATGTCCTGGAGGCAGCCGCGCGTGTCGTCGGGCACCTCGACGTCGAGGTACTCGCGGTACCGCTCGTTCCAGGCGTCGGGCACGTCCGCCGCGGCGAGCGACCCGTTCATGAGCGCCCGCTCCAGCTCGAAGCGGATCATGATGTGCATGTTGTAGGTCGCCTCGTCCGCCTCGACCCTGATCAGCGACGGCCGGACGACGTTCGCCGCATGGTGGGCGGCCTCCCAGGTGAAGCCGTCGACCGCTGACCCGAAATGCTCCTCGACCAGCGGCCAGCACCACCGCCAGAAACCCTCCGACCTCCCGACCTGGTTCTCCCACATCCGGCTCTGGCTCTCGTGGATACCCAGGGAGGCGGCGCCGCCGATCGGGGTGAGCATCAGCTCGGAGGGGATCCCCTGCTCGTAGATGCCGTGCCCGGCCTCGTGCATCGTCGCGGCGAGGGAGTCGAGGAACCCGTCCGGACGGAAGCGGGTCGTCATCCGGACGTCGTCCCGGTGGGAGCCGCCGCAGAACGGATGGGTGGACTCGTCGAGACGCCCTCGCGAGAAGTCGAACCCGATGCGCTCGGCCACGCGGCGCACGAAGGCGCGCTGGGCGTCGACCGGCAGCTCGTGGGCGGCGAAGCGCTCGTCCGGACGACGCGGTCCGTCCATCAGCGTGGCCAGGAGCTCGCGCAGCCGGTCGCGGAGCGGCGTGAAGACCGCTTCGACGGACGCGGCCGTCATCCCGCGCTCGTAGCCGTCGGCGAGCGCGTCCCACGGCTCCGCCTCCCACCCGTAGTGGTCGGCGACGCGGCGCGCCAGCTCCAGGTTGCGCTCGAGCCAGGGACGGAACCGCTCGAAGTCGTCGTCCTGTCGGGCCTCCTGCCACTCGTGCTGAGCCCGGGCCCTCACCTCCGCCCGCTCGGTCACGAGCTCGGCGGGGAGCTTCGTGGCGCGCTCGTAGTGGTGCCGGGTCTCCCTCAGGATCGCCGCCGCGTCGGGGTCGGACGTCATGTCGTCGTCGGCCTCGCACCGGTCGAGCAGCTCCCCGATCCGCGGGTCCGTGGCCATGCGGTGTATCAGCCCGGACAGCTGAGCCATCTGCTGCGCGCGGTAGCCGACGGCCGCGGACGGCATCATCGTCTCCTGGTCCCAGCTCAGGATCGACGCGGTGCCCCCGAGTAGGGAAGCTTCGCGCAGGAGCGTGAGGAGCTCGTCGTACGGGCGGGTCTTCGTCTCCACCGCTACTTCTTGGCCGGCTGGAAGTAGGGGCTGTCTCCGGCAGCGTGGTCGGTGACGTCGACGACCTGCTTGATCTCGGGCACCGCCTCGGTGATGGCCACCTGGATGCCCTGCGAGAGGGTGACCTGGGCCATCCCGCAGCCCTGACACCCGCCGCTGAGGCGGAGGAATGCGGTCTCC
>DATLFR010000004.1 GCA_035540895.1 Actinomycetota bacterium
CACCTCGGACACCCCACCGCCACCGCCCCGTCTCCCCGCCGGAGCCGGGAGGCCTCCGACCGGACCTTCATGAGCGGGAGGTTCGGGGTGGAGGCCATATCGGGGTCCTTCATCGCCCGGCGCAGCACCTTCCGCACCGACCGGTGGAGCTGCGCGACCTCGGCCGCGGCCAGCGTGTGAGCCGGGCGCCCGGGACGGATGCGGGCGTCGAACAGCGCCTCGTCGGCGTACATGTTCCCCATCCCGGCCAGGAACCCCTGGTCCAGCAGGACGGCCTTCACCGGTCCGCGCCGCCGCGGGAGCGTGTCCTCGTACCAGCCGCGCGGGGCCTCGAGAGCGTCCGGACCCAGCCCCCAACTCAGGTCGTTCACGTCGGCCCGTCCGATCATCCGGATGGACCCCAGCCTCCGCTGGTTGCGGTACCTGAACGAGGTGCCGTCCTCGAGGTCGAGGACGAGGCGGTCCCACCGGTGGACCGGCTCCCGATCCGGGACGGCCACCGGGAGCCCCGTCATCCCGAAGTGGAGGACGAGCACGGGTGAGGCGGGTTCGGGGGGGTCCGTGAACACGAACAGGACCTTGCCCTTGCGGACCGCAGCCGTGACGACGCGTCCGGACATCCGGCTCCCGAACGTGCGGGGAGAGACGTCCTTCAGCATCCAGTCGTCGAGGGCTCGTCCCCTCACGACCGTGCGCCCCACCAGGTGCTCTTCCGTGTAGCGACGGAAGCCTTCCACCTCGGGAAGCTCTGGCATACTCCTTCTCTCCCATGCACGCGACCGAGGTCCTGTACGAACTCTTCCTCATCTTCCTGCTCGCCCGCATCGCCGGTGAGCTGATGACCCGCATCCACCAACCGCCCGTGATCGGCGAGCTCTTGGTGGGTGCGCTTATCGGGCCCAAGGCCCTCGGGCTCATCCACGGAGAGAGCGAGGCGCTCGCCGCCATCGCCGAGCTGGGCGTCGTCTTCCTGCTGTTCGAGGTCGGGCTCGAGAATCGGTTCTCCGACCTGAGACGCGTCGGGACCACCGCGGCGGCCGTCGCGCTCAGCGGGGTGATCACGCCCATGCTCCTGGGCTTCCTGCTGATGAACTCCGTCTTCGGGTCGGGGCGGTCCGTCTCGTTGTTCGTCGGCGCGGCGCTCGTCGCCACCAGCGTGGGGGTGACGGCCCGGGTGCTGGCGGACCTCGGGCTGATCCGGGAGATCGAGTCACGCGTGATCCTGGGGGCGGCGGTGATCGACGACGTCCTGGGGCTGCTGATCCTCGCCGTCGTGTCCGGGACCGCGCAGGGTGGACTCTCGGCGGTCAAGGTGGTCGTGCTCATCGCGGAGGCCGCCTTCTTCCTCGTCTTCCTGGCCACGGTCGGCACCCGGCTGATGCGGCGCCACGGGTCGCTGATCGACCGGGTCCGGCTCGCGGACGGACCGTTCGCGGTCGGCGTGATCATCTGTCTGGGCCTCGCCGCGCTCGCCGGGACCATCGGGCTCGCCGCCATCGTGGGCGCGTTCCTGGCCGGCATGGTCCTCGCCGAGACGCGCGAGCAGTTCGCCCTGGAGGAGCGGATCCGGCCGTTGACGAACTTCCTCGCCCCCTTCTTCTTCGTGCTGACGGGGACCGCCGTCGACGTGCGCTCCCTCGGGAACCCCCGGGTGATCGGGATCGGCGGGGCCGTCCTGGCGGTCGCGATCGCCGCCAAGCTGATCCCGTGCGGGCTCGCCGCCCTGAAGCTCGGCCGGCGCAGCGCCCTCATCGTCGGGACCGGGATGGTGCCCCGCGGGGAGGTCGGCATCATCGTGGCCGCGATCGGGCTGCGCGCGGGCGCGCTGCCGGACGACGTCTACTCGATCATCGTGGCCATGTCGATCCTCACCACGCTGATCGTCCCCCCGGCGCTGCGCGTGCTGTTCAAGGACCGCCTCGTCCCTCAGGCTCCGACCATCGGCGAGATCACCGACGAGCACGTGCCGGCGGGTCCGCCCCCCGAGGACCGGTGAAGGTCGGGGTCGCGCTCCCGCACTACGGCCGGGACGTCTCCCTCGCCCGGGTGACCGAGATAGCCGTGGAGTGCGAGCGACTCGGTTTCGATTCGGTCTGGATCTCCGACCACCTGGTGTTCGACCTCGCCAAGTACGGGGGCACGCCCGAGCCCATCGGCTCCCTCGAGGCCCTATCGACGCTCTCGGTCCTGGCGGAGGCGACCCACCGGGTCCGGCTGGGGACCCTCGTGCTCTGCAACGAGTTCCGCCACCCCGCCCTCGTGGCGAAGCAGGCCGCCGTGATCGACCGCGCCTCGGGGGGGCGGCTCGAGCTCGGGATCGGAGCCGGTTGGTACGAGCCCGAGTTCGCGATGTTCGGGTTCGCCCTCCCGCGTCCGGCCGTGAGGTTGGCCAGGCTCGAGGAGGCGATCCAGGTGATCCGCGGCCTGCTGTCCGGCAGACCCTTCACCTTCGAGGGCCGGCACTACCGGGTGACCGATGCCGTCGCGCTTCCCGCCCCCGAGGGACCGGTCCCGATCTGGGTGGGAGGCAAGGGAGACCGGACGATCGGCATCGCCGCCCGCCTGGCCGACGGCTGGAACGGTGCCTGGTTCCAGGAGGTGGACGCCTACATGGAGCGGGCGTCGAAGCTCGGCGATGCGGACGTCCTCCGATCGGTCGCGCAGTACGCGCGCGGGTCCGCGCAGGAGATGACGGACCGCCTGGCTCCCTTCGCGGAGCTGGGGGTCGACCACGCCATCGTCTCGTTCTCGAGCGTTCCGTTCGGGCTCGACGACCCCGACGACATCGCGCGCTTCGCGCAGGACGTCCTCCCGCACGTGCGCGGCTAGCGCTCCCAGGCGAGCGCGCCGTCCATCACGGTCGCCACCGGCCGCGCCGCGTCGTCGACCATGACGAGATCGGCCGCGGAGCCGGGTTGAGCCCGGCCCCGGGCAACGCCCAGCAGGCGCGACGGGACGAGGCTCGCCGCGGCGGCCGCCTGCTCCAGTGGCACCCAGGCCCGGACGGCGTTGGACACCCCTTCGCCCAGCGTGGACCGGCTCCCGGCGAGCGCGTCCGCGCGCAGGGTGCCGTCCGGACGGGTGGCCACCGCGTCGGACACCAGCGCCATCCGCTCCCATCCCTTCGCGCGGAACGCGAGACGGACCATCACGTCGTGCAGATGGACGCCGTCGCAGATGAGGCTCGCGGTCACGAGCGCGTCGTCGAGGACGGCTCCCACGATGCCGGGGTCGCGGTGGTGTGGGGGACGCATCGCGTTGAAGAGGTGGGTCGCCATGCGTGCCCCCGCCGCGATCGCTGCCGACGCCTGGGCGTGGTCGGCGTTGGTGTGTCCGAGCGACGCGACGGCGCCCGCCCGGAGGACCTCCCCGAGTAGGTCGGACGCGCCCGCGACCTCGGGAGCGAACGTCACGAGCCGGACCAGCCCCTCGTGGCGGGTCAGGCTCCGTTCCACGACCTCGGCCACGGGTTCGCAGACCCATCCCACGCGGTGTGCCCCGGCTCGGGCCGGTGAGATCCAGGGTCCCTCGAGGTGGGCGCCGAGGATCCGCGCTCCGCGGCCCCGGGCGGTGCGTGCCTCCGCCACCGCATCGAGCGCGGCGATCCTGTCCGGCTCGGGGCACGTCACGATGGTCGGGAGCCAGGCGGTGACCCCGGCGGCGAGCAGCGCTTCGGAGATGGCTCCCAGGGCCCGGGGGTCCGCGTCGGCGACCGAGTGGGAGCCCATCCCGTTCACCTGGAGGTCCACGTAGGCGGGGAGCACGGTCCCCTCGAGCCGAAGGTCGTGGCGCTCCCCCGGCTCGGGTTCGCGCACCTCTCGGATCAGGCCGTCCGAGGTCTCGACGACGGCAGGGGAGAGGATGGTGTCCGGGGTGAGCAGCCGCCCGCACCAGATCCGGGCCATGCGGTAGTCAGCGCGGGCTGATCTGCAGGCGTCGCCGCGGCCGGAACCGGGCGAGGTGGTCCGCGGCGCTGAGGAACTGCTGGCTGATCGGGTGGTCGGGCTGGGCCCAGACGAACGGGGTCCCCTCGTCGGACGCCTGACGCAGCGCGGGATCGAGGGGGACCGAGGCGAGGAGCGGCACCCCGAAGGTGTCGGCGAGCTCCTGGCCGCCGCCGTGCCCGAACACGTCGCCGGACATGTTCTCGACGACCCCGAGCACCTTCAGTCGGGCCTTCTCGGTGAACATGTTCCCCGCGCGCTCGGCCACCTTCTGCGCGACCGGCTGCGGGGTGGTGACGACGACCGCGCCCATCTCCGGGACGAACGTGACCAGCGAGATCGAGATGTCGCCCGTGCCCGGAGGCAGGTCGATCAGCAGGTACTCGATATCGCCCCAGTGGACGTCTCCGAGGAACTGCTCGATCGCCTTGTGCAGCATCGGGCCGCGCCACACGACCGACTCCTCCTCGCGCTCCAGGAAGAACCCGATCGAGATCACCTTCACGCCGTCACGCTCGAGAGGAGCGATCCTGTCCTCGAAGGGCTCCGGACGCTGGCCGCGCAACCCGAACATCCTCGGGATGGAGAAACCCCAGATGTCCGCGTCGAGCACCCCGACCTTGTGCCCGCGGGAGGCGAGGGCGGCGGCGAGGTTCGTGGTGGTGGTCGACTTGCCTACCCCGCCCTTGCCCGAGCAGATGCCGACGACCGCTACGCGGTCGAGCTGGTCGAAGCTCCGTTGGGGGGCGCCCGCCATGGGGCCGCCGGGGACTGCCATCGCCTGAGCCTATCGCGACGGCGGGCGGTGCGGGGGCTCTCGCCTCAGGGCTTCTCGCCGTTCGTCGCCGCCCTGTCCTCGTCCCGCCCCTTCTCGAACTCGTCGCGGGCCTCCCGCATCGAGCGGGCGAGCTTGGGCAGGCGGCCGGCGCCGAACAGGACGAGGATGATGACGAGGACGATGAGGAGCTCGGTCGGGCCGATGCGTCCCATCTCAGGACCTCCTATCGGGTGGCGGACGATCTAACGATACCCCCGGCGGCCTCCTAACCGAGGTAGAGCTCGGACGGGTCCCACCCTCTGACCAGCTCGAGCTCCGTGCGGGTGGGTTCGGCGAGCCGTTCCACCCGCCGCGCTGCGCGGAGTTCCCAACCACAGTTCGCGGTCGCCTCCCTGACCCCCTCCTTCACCGGCCCCCAGACGTGGGTGAGCACGAGCTCGCCGGAGGACGGGTCCTTCGTGAGGACGCCGTGCTGGGTGGCCACGCTGCCGACCCGGCTCCCGGGAGCGGTCACATAGGCGACGTCGCGGACGAACCGCTGCCTGCTCTGGGTGCAGACGACGACCACGTCGCGGCACAGCGAAGCGACGTCGTTCGAGCCCCCGGATCCGACGAGCAGCTTCCCGGAGGCCGTCCGCGACGAGTTCACGTGCCCGTGGCGGTCGACCTGTCCGGCGCCTATGATCCCCGCCGACGCGGTCCGGGCGAGCCCGAGCCCGAGGATGTCCATCACGCCGCCCAGCCCCGTGGCGGTGGCGGCCGCCCGGTTCGACACGAGCAGCGGGTCCCCCGGCGCCGGCACGTAGCCGTACATCCCGAGCTCGACCATGAGCTGGACCGGGATCCCGTCGGCGGCGAGCTTGGTCCGGGCGAGCCAGGCGGACAGGTTGGACAGACCGACCCCGGCCAGGACCGTCTCCAGGCCACGCTCCCGGACCCGCTCGCACAGCACCCGTGCCCCCGCTATCACCGCGCGCTCCGTGTCCCGGGCCTCGTCGGCCCGGAAGACCGACCCGGACGTCAGGATGTCGTCCCGCCAGGATCCGAGCTGAGCCCGGCCGCGGAGGCGGGCGAGGCGGTCCGTCCCGAGCGCGGACAGGTACGCGGCGTGTCCGTCGTCCACCCACGTGTGCTGCCACTCGTCGATCGCTTGTGGGTCGCGGCACGCCTTCCGGAATGCGGTGACGAACTCGACGTCCTCCGCGTACGGCTCCACCACGTCGGACACCCCGCCGGCGAACAGCGGACCCGGATGGGCGCCGAACGGTGCCTCGCAGACCGCCAGCACGATCTCGGCTGGGAGACGCATCTGCGACGAGTGCGCGGCCACGACCTCCGGGTCGACGATCCGCTCCACCGTCACGATCGCTCCCTGCGTGGCGGCCCACGCCCCCAGGCAGTGGTCGCCGAACGGGGCGCCGAGGAGGACGTTGCCGTACCGGTCCGCGGCCGGCGCGTGCACGAGAGCGACGTCTGGGACGAGAGCGCGGACGGCCGTGACGCCGTCCGACTCCGGTCCCGGACCCTCCCCCCGGTAGGCCACCGCGGCGCCGGCGGTCAGCACGTCCGGGTCGTGGACCAGCGACGAGCCGGCCAGCGAGTTCGTCGGCATCCACGGGAGCTGCAGCGCCCCGGCGAGCAGCCTCTGCGTGAACGAGAGGATCGACCAGGAGGAGAGTTCGAACCTGCCCTCGGCATACGCCTGCTGCAGCATCGGGTTCGGGCCCGGCGTCGGGAGGGTGTCGCCGTGGAAGGCGCAGATGGCCTTCGAGACCAGGCCCTCCGTGACGAGCAGGACGTACGGGCCGGCCAGCGACATGCACGACAGGGTCAGCCTCATGCGCCGGCCGCGGAAGGCCCGCAGCACCTCGTACACGGACGCCTGCGGACGGTTCAGCCCCGAGGTGAGGTGGACGTGGGAGCCGGGCTTGACGTGCCGGCGGATCGCGCCGGACAGCGTCGTCGCCTTCACGGGCCCCCGAGCGATGTGGGTGGCGCGGTCGGAGAGACGCGCGAGCCTCTCCATGGGGTCCGTCGGCATGTGGGCAACTGTACGGGGATGCGCGTGACGAGCGCATGGCCGCCCCGCGCCGGGGGACGCCGGCCCGGTCGCCCGCGATAGGCTGACGACGCGCCCGGCTCGACATGAGGCGTCGGAGGACCGGGTCCTTCACGGGTCCCGGCGGGATCGACGGAGGACCATCGATGAACAACGAGCAGCTCGAGAAGGTACGCAGCGGCGGGGGCTTCATCGCGGCCCTGGATCAGAGCGGCGGCAGCACCCCCAAGGCCCTGTCCCAGTACGGGGTCCCCCAGGACGCCTACTCGAGCGACGCCGAGATGTTCGACCTCATCCACCAGATGCGCACGCGGATCATCACCAGCTCGGTCTTCGACGGCCGCCGCGTCCTCGGCGCGATCCTGTTCGAGGACACGATGGACCGCGAGATCGACGGGCAGCCCACGGCCGACTACCTGTGGGAGCGCAAGAGCGTCGTCCCCTTCCTGAAGATCGACAAGGGCCTCACGGACGAGTCGGCCGGGGTCCAGGTGATGAAACCGATCGGGGGCCTGGACGACCTGCTGTCCCGGGCGAGCCAGAAGGGCATCTTCGGGACGAAGGCCCGGTCCGTGATCAAGCTCGCCGACGACGCGGGTATCCGCGACGTGGTGGCCCAGCAGTTCGAGGTGGGAGCCCAGGTCCTGGGGGCCGGACTCGTTCCGATCCTCGAGCCTGAGGTCGATATCCACAGCCCGGAGAAGGCGAAGGCCGAGGAGATGCTCAAGCAGCATCTGACCGAGCACCTGGACCAGGTCGGCTCCGATCAGCAGGTCATGTTCAAGCTCACGCTGCCCGAGGCCGACGGGTTCTACTCGGATCTGGTGAAGCACCCGAAGGTCCTGGCGGTCGTCGCGCTGTCGGGCGGCTACAGCCGCGAGGAGGCGTGCGAGCGTCTCGCGCGCAACGAGGGCGTGATCGCGAGCTTCTCGCGCGCGCTGACCGAGGGGCTGCACGCGGACCAGTCGCAGGAGGAGTTCGACCGGACGCTCGACGCGTCCATCGAGAGCATCTACCGCGCTTCGCTCACCTGAGAGCGTGGCGCGGACCCGGCGCTACTGAGGCTGGGTCGCGGGGTCGCTGCCGTCCGGGCCCCCCTGGGCCGGGTCTCCCTCGGCTCCCGGAGGCGCACCGCCCTGCTGCTGCTCCATCTGCTGCTGGAACTGCTGCATCATCTCGGTGAGCGGGTTCGGGGCGGGCGGCGTTCCCGGCTTGGGCTCGGGCCCGAACCGGACGACTATCTCGTCGCCGTCGTGGATGATCAGCTTGTGCGGGTCTCCCTCGACGAGCTCGTCGTTCTTCAGCACGACGAGCTCGTGGGTGCCCTCCAGGTCCGGACACTCGTCCCCGTCCTTGTAGGTCTTGCCGTCCGGCATCGCGAGGAAGCGCTTCCCCTCGTCGTCCAGCCCCAGGGTCGACTCGGCCGACTGGAAGAACGCGCCGAGGTTGGCGTTGTCCCCCGTGTAGGCGGGGTCCTTCGGGTGCACGTGGATCTGACCGTCTCCGTGGGTGTGGATCTCGCCCTCCGTCGGAGGGAACGGTCCGATCGGCTTCCCGCAGAGCTGGAGCTTGAGCGCCGCGTGCCAGTGGTCGGTGGCCAGCGCACCGCGCGTGAGCTTCGGCGGGTTCGCGCGCAGGAACACCACACCGGCGATCCCGGCGAGCAGGATGACGGTGAGCATCGCGACGAAGCCGAGCCCCGAGCGCTTCTTCTCGAGGGGGGCGCGTGCGCGAGCGCGGCGCTGCTGGCGGGTGGTCATGATGCCGCCGAGTCTATCAGCGGGGTCGCGGAAAGGCCGGGGAACCTCACTTCCGCACCCCGTACCCGGCTTCCTCCAGCGCCCGCACCACCTCGTCGGCGTGCGACCGGTCCCGGGTCTCCAGGGTGAGCTCGACCTCGACGGCGCCCACGGCGAGCCGGGGGGAGGAGCGGTGGTGCACGACCGAGAGCACGTTCACGAGCATGCTCGCCAGCAGGTCCATCACCATCCGCAGCTGCCCGGGGCGGTCGTCCAGCGTGAGGCTCACCACCAGGTAGCGGTGCGCGGCGCCCAGGCCGTGGCGGATGACGCGCATCAGGAGGCCGGGGTCGATGTTGCCCCCCGAGCAGACGGCGACGGTCCGTCCGGCAGCGGGGACGGCCCCGGCGAGCATGGCCGCCAGCGCCAGGACCCCGGCTCCCTCGATCACCTGCTTCGTCCGCTCGAGCGCGAACAGGATCGCGTCGGCGATGTCGTCCTCGCCCAGCTCGATCACCCGGTCCACGAGATCGTCGATGATCGGACGCGTCAGCTCGCCCGGCTCCTTCACGGCGGCCCCGTCCGCGATCGTGTGCGGGGTGGCCGCCGGATGGACCCCGACGACCTCGACCCCGGGAGCGAGCGCCTTCACGGCGGTCGCGATCCCGGAGATGAGCCCCCCTCCCCCCAACGGCACGACCACGCGATCCACCTCGCCCGCCTCGGCGAGGATCTCGAGTCCGACCGTGCCCTGCCCCGCGATCACGTGCGGGTCGTCGAAGGGGTGGACGAAGAGGGCGCCTCGGTCCGCGGCGAGCTCCTGCGCGTGGGCGAGCGACTCCTCGAAGGTCTCCCCGTGGAGAACCACCTCCGCGCCGTACCGGCGGGTCGCCTCCACCTTCTGCAGGGGAGCGAAGACGGGCATCACAATCGTCGAAGCGATCGAGAGCTCGGACGCCGCCCACGCCACCCCCTGCGCGTGGTTGCCCGCGCTGGCCGCGACCACCCCCCGCGCCGAGTCGCCGCGCGTGCACCGGTGCAGACGCACGTAGGCGCCGCGGACCTTGAATGACCCGGTGCGCTGGAGGTGCTCGGCCTTGATCAGGACCCGGCCCCCGACCCGCTCGTCGAGGCTGGACGAGGTCAGTATGGGGGTCCGGCGGGCGACGCCGGAGAGCAGCTCCGCCGCCTCCTGGACCTCCCCGAGCGTCGTCATCTGGGCGGCCCGACGACCTTGCCGAACCGGATCCGACGGACCGGCACCGCCACGAGCGTGTCGTCGCGCTTGCGGACGTACATCGTGACGTCGCCCCCCTCCATCTCGGCGCGCTCGAACGTGCCGACGGCCTCCGCGCGGGAGCCGTCGTCCGAGAAGAACTGGATGGAGACCCGTTTGCCCACGTCCGTCGGGCGGATCGTGTTCACGACCGCCGCGTCCGGACCTCAGTCCTCGAGCTGAGGCGCGTACGGACTCTGCGAGGCCCCGCCGTTGGCGTCCGGATGCTCGTCGAAGAACTTCGAGTTGATCTCGATGAAGTTCTTCCACTCCGCCGGCACGTCGTCGGCTGGGAAGATCGCGTCGACCGGGCAGACGGGCATGCACGCGTCACAGTCGACGCACTCCTGGGGGTGGATGTACAGCTGGGCGCCGCTCTCGTAGATGCAGTCGACGGGGCACTCCTCCACGCAGGCGCGGTCCTTGATGTCCACGCAGGGCTCGCAGATGACGTAGGTCATCGGTCCTCTCTCCTCGGTGAACTGTGTCGGGCATCAATATACTGACCATCCGTCATTCAACGGGAGGCGCCGATGGAACAGGCGGCCACGCTCGGAGCGCTCAGGGCCTCGGGTTACCGCCCGCGCCCCGTACACGTCGAGATGCGCGAGAACCTGCTCGCGCGCCTCCGGGGGGGCGAGCGCGTCTTCGAGGGGATCGTCGGGTACGAGGACTCGGTCCTGCCCGCGATAGAGAACGCGATCCTCGCCGGGCACGACCTGATCTTCCTCGGCGAACGCGGCCAGGCGAAGTCCAGGATCATGCGCACGCTCGTCGGCCTGCTCGACGAGGCCGTCCCCGCCGTCGCCGGGTGCGAGATCAACGACGACCCGCTCGCTCCCATCTGCACGGCCTGCCGGGAGCTGATCGGCGAGAGGGGGGACGAGACCCCCATCGCGTGGCTCGGCCCCGAGGACCGCTACGGCGAGAAGCTCGCCACCCCAGACATCTCGGTGGCCGACCTGATCGGGGAGGTCGACCCGATCAAGGTGGCCGAGGGCCGCTACCTGGCCGACGAGCTGACCATCCACTTCGGGCTGATCCCCCGCACCCACCGCGGCATCTTCGCGATCAACGAGCTCCCCGACCTCGCCGAGCGGATCCAGGTCGCCCTGCTCAACCTGCTCGAGGAGCGGGACATCCAGATACGCGGCTACAAGATCCGGCTCCCGCTCGACATCGTGCTGCTCGCGTCGGCCAACCCGGAGGACTACACGAACCGCGGACGCATCATCACGCCACTGAAGGACCGTTTCGGCGCCCAGGTGCGCACCCACTACCCCCGGACGGCCGCCGAGGAGGCGGAGATAGTCCGACGGGAGGCTCAAGTCCCGGACGATGTCCGCTTCCCGGAGTGGATGTCCGAGATCGTGGCCGAGGTGACCCATCAGGCCCGCCGGTCCGGACAGATCAACCAGCGCAGCGGCGTGTCCGTCCGTCTATCCATCGCCAACCAGGAGACGGTCGCGGCCAGCGCGCTGCGCCGGGCCGTCCGGCTCGGGGAGCCCGAGGCCGTCCCCCGCATCTCGGACCTCGAGGCGATGGCCTCGTCCACGCTCGGCAAGATCGAGGTGGAGGCGCTCGAGGAGGGACGCGAGGACGACATCCTCACGAAGCTCGTGCGGCAGGCCGTCCAGGCCGTCTACCAGCGTCGGATGCGCGGGCAGACCTTCCCGGACCTCGTCAGGCGGTTCGAGGAGGAGGGGCTCGAGGTGCAGACCGGGGTTGGCATGGGAGCGGAGGAGCTCTGCCGCCAGTTCGGCGAGCTGAAGGGGATGGCTCAGGCCCTGCAGTCGCTGGGAGCCGGGGAGTCGCCCGCGACGACCGCGGCCGCGCTCGAGTTCATCTGCGAGGGGCTCCACCTGGGGCGGAGGCTGAACAAGACCCCGACCGGGTCAGGCGCCGTCTACGGGGGCTGAGCGCTCCGCGTCGGCCTGAGCGGCCAGCTTCCGGGGCGCCACCGCGCAGTAGCTCTCGACGATCAGGTCCTCCACGAACTCGACCGGGACCTGCCCGGGGGAGTCGAAGGACAGCGTCACCCACCCGCTGCGTCCGAGCCCGTAACCGGACGGCTCCGCGAAGGGCTCGTTCAGGACGTCCGGACCCGACCCGGGCAGCTTCACGGTCATGTTGAAGCACCCGACGCTCGGGTCGGAGCCGAAGAAGACGAAGACCTTCTTGCGGACCTTCGCCACCACCTCGTCCCACGGGTGGTCCTCCCAGGCCTCCGGCAGGGAGAGCGCGAAGTCGATCAGCCGGCGACGGAGCTTCTCGCACGCGGCGGAGCGGGGCATGGGAGCAGTATGGCGCCGCTCGCTGGCTCGGGTTCCGGCTCCCGTCCGGATCGCCGGCTCGGGACACGGATCCCGCGCGTACGGGGAGCCCGAGGGGCCGCGTGTCCGGGAGCGGCAGCATGTTGCCTCCTCTGGACACGCGGGAGCCGCGGACACGCTCCGACCACGGCGTGTGTCCCGCAACGGCGATCGCGCCCAGAGGCCCTCGGGCTCCCCGGGCTCCCGCCTCCCACCGCGGGGGTACGCTCGGGGCGTGAGCCCCGCCAACCGCTACTCCCGCTGGGACGGCACCCAGGACCCGTGGGCGCAGGCGGACGACGTCCTGGAGAGCGTGAGCGACGACCTCCTTCAGTTCGGGGACCTGTCCCACGCGATGCGGCGGATGATGCAGCGCGGGTTCCAGGCGGGCGGGCGCCGGGTGACCGGTCTGCAGTCGCTCGCCCAGCGCCTGCGCGGCATGAGGCGGTCGGAGCTCGGCCGCTACGACATGGACTCGGTGACCCGGCAGATCCTCGACTCCCTGGACGAGGTCCGTGAGCTGGAACGCCGCGAGGTGGAGGACCGCTTGCGCCTGCGGGACGAGAGCGGCGCTCCCCCCGAGCCGGACGACGACCCCCTCGCCGCGCTGGAGCGGGAGATGGGCGAGCCGCCTTTCGGCTCCCGTCTGGACGACCGCCTCGACTACCTGGACCGGATGGCGGACCGTCCGGCCGAGGCGCTGCGGTCGCTGCAGCGCTACGACTTCATGTCTCCCGAGGCGGAGGCGCGGTTCAACGAGCTGGTCGACGAGCTGCGTCGGCAGGTCCTGCAGCAGTACTTCCGGGGAGCCGAGCAGGCCCTGCAGAACATGACGCCGGAGGATATGGCGCGCGTCCGCGACATGCTGACCGAGCTGAACCAGATGATCAGGGCGGACGCGGCCGGGGAGCCCTACGACTTCGACGGGTTCATGCAGCGCTACGGCGACCTCTTCCCCGACGACCCGCGCGACCTCGCCGAGCTGATGGAATCGCTCGCCCGCCGCATGGCCGCCGCCGAGGCGATGATGGCGTCGATGTCGCCGGAGCAGCGTCAGCGGCTCGAGGAGCTGTCCACGGCGCTCCTCTCCGACGCCGACCTCGCGTTCCAGATGTCCGAGCTCGCGAGGTCGATGCGCGACCTGATGCCGCAGCAGTGGGACCGTCCGTACCCGTTCGAGGGAGACGAGGCGCTCTCGATGTCTCAGGCGGTGGACGTCCTGCAGCGGCTCCAGGACGCCGAGGAGCTCGAGCGCTACCTGCGGTCGGCCGAGAAGCCGTCGGACCTGTCCGAGCTCGACCTCGACCGGGTGTCCGACCTGCTGGGGGACGAGGCCGCGCAGGACCTGCGCCGGCTCGCCGAGATCGAACGGATGCTGGAGGAAGCCGGCTACGTCCAACGGACGGGCGGACGCCTGGACCTCACCCCCCAGGGCGTGCGGCGGATCGGACGGCAGGCGCTCGGCTCGGTCTACAAGCGCCTCCGGACGGCGCTGGCCGGCGACCACGAGGTGCCGCATGTCGGACAGGGAGCCGACCGCTCGGGTGACCTCAAGGCGTACGAGTTCGGGGATCCCTTCCACATCCAGGTGAAGGAGACGGTCTTCGAGGCCGTCCGCCGGTCGGGAGCCGGGACCCCCGTCCGGATACGTCCCGACGACTTCATGGTGGAACGGACCGAGCACCGCGTGCAGGCGGCGACGGCCCTCTGCATCGACCTCTCGCTCTCGATGCCGATGCGCGGCAACTGGGTGGCGGCGAAGAAGGTCGGGCTGGCGCTCCACTCCCTCATCTCGTCGATCTTCCCGCGCGACCGGCTCTTCCTCATCGGGTTCTCCGACTACGCGCGCCGGTTGAAGGCCGAGGAGCTCCCGGGCCTGGGGTGGGAGGAGGTGTACGGGACGAACCTGGAGCACGCCCTGTACCTGGCGCGACGCGAGCTCTCGCGGTTCCGCCAGGCCTCGCGGCAGATCATCGTCGTGACGGACGGGGAGCCGACCTCACACCTGCTGCCGGACGGGAGCGTCTTCTTCGACTGGCCCGCGCACCCCGAGACGATCCGGGCGACCCTGCGGGAGGTCGTTCGCTGCACGAAGGAGGGGATCGTGATCAACACGTTCATGCTCGACCGCGACCCCGCGATGCGGCGCTTCGTAGAGCAGATGACCGCGTTGAACCGAGGCCGCGCCTTCTACACGACGCCCGAGACGCTCGGCGAGTACCTGCTCGTCGACTTCCTCGAGTCGAAGCGCAGCCGGGTCAGGGGGGCCTGACCTAGACGATCCCGGCCGCGCGCAGGAGCGGGACGAGCCCGTCCGTGGTCGGGAGCCCGTCTACCTGTCCGAGCGGCCACCAGGCTGCCTCGCTCGCGTCGTCCCCCGGGGTCACGCGCCCCCCGTCCGGCCTGGCGTGGTGCACGACGATCACGAAGTGGTGTCCGTCCCCGATGACCTCCCGGACGGCGGCCACGTCCCCCGGTTCGACCTCCAGGGACGTCTCCTCCCGCACCTCGCGGCGGACGGCGTCGGCCAACCGCTCCCCGGGTTCGACCTTGCCGCCCGGGAGCGTCCACCGCCCCGCGTAAGGACCGGACGCCCGGCGCACCATCAGGAGCGCCCCCTCATGGACGCAGATCGCCGACACCGCCACCACGGGTTGCACCGTCACAGCATCGCCGAGGACGTGAACCGCGGGAGCCCGGGAGACGTTCCTCGTTCGACAGGGGCGGAGCCGTCCCCTGTGGTATGCCTAACGAGGTCGGGTCGTGTCGGGGAGGACATATGCACCCGTTCGCCGGTTCGCGTCGTACCGCGGGGGGGCCGTGAAGGGTCGCGCCCCGATCCTCAGGTACCTTCCGCTCGCGGCGATAGTGATCGTCCAGATCCTCATCATCGCGATCGCGCCGTCCAAATCGCCCGGTGAGCTGGGGGGGCTCGCGTCCGGGCCGGGCGGCTCGACCGCCTTCGACGGGACCGGCGACCCCACGGGAGAGGGCGGCCCGGGCGGCGTGGCCATCGACCCCACGACCGGACAGCCGATCTCCGGCGGCGCTTCCGGAGGCGGACCGGGCGGCGGACCCGGCGGACCGGGCGGTGGCGGAGGACAGGCAGCCGGACCGACCGGCGACACGAGTCACTGCGTGGGAGGCCGCCAGTACGACCCGGCGGTCTACCCGTACAGCCCGCCGTGCGTGGGCAAGTGGGCGGGTGGCAACAACGGGGGGGCCACGTACCGGGGCGTGACGGGCGACACGATCAAGATCGTGAAGTACCTGGGCAACCTCGGGGAGGCGGTCGACGCGCTGCTGACGGCGCAGGGAGCCAACCCGGGCATGCAGAACCACCAGAACTTCGCCCGCGCGGTGGAGACCTTCGCCGCCAACCGCTACGAGCTCTACGGACGCAAGGTCTCGATCGAGGTCATCCAGGGCCGGTGCAAGTCCGTGCCGCCCGACTACCCGTGCCTACGCAACGAGATGCGGGAGATCGTCCAGAGCCGTCAGCCGTTCTGGGTGAACTGGCACACCTCGCTCGCCTCACCGGCCTTCGACGAGCTCTCGCGGCTCAAGGTCATGAACTCCGGGGGCTGGGGGTTCCGGGACATCTTCAACCAGCAGCGACGGCCGTACCACTGGGACCTGCTCATGGGCGGATCCCAGCACATGCGCCACGTGGCCGACTGGTACTGCAAGCGCATGCACGGTGGACGGGCCGAGCACGCGGGCGAGGCGCGGCTGCAGGCGATGAACAGGGTCGTGGGGGTCATCTCGACGGACGACCCCGAGAACAGGCTCGCCATCCGGGAGCTGAAGGACCTGATGCAGCAGCAGTGCGGCGCGCAGATCGCCAAGGAGTACTACTACGCGCAGGACATCAACACGGCCCAGCAGCAGCGCGACGCGGCCTACCGGAAGATGAAGGAGGCCCCTGAGGCGACGACGATCATCTGCTTCTGCGACCTCGTCGCGCCGATCTTCCTCTACCAGACCTGCGAGGAGCAGAGGTACTACCCCGAGCACGTGGTGATCGGGAGCGGATACATGGACGCGGATGCCGCCGCGCAGGCGTACGACAACACGCTGCCGCCGCGGGGCACGCAGTTCCACAACGCGTTCGGACTCGCCCAGCAGCCGAAGGCAGAGTTCCGGGAGGCCAACGCGGCCACCCGCGTCTGGCGCGAGTCCGGTCGGACGGGAGCCCCCCACCAGGCGATGGCAGCCGAGTGGGACCACTACGGGATGATCCTGGCGATGCTCCAATCGGCCGGGCCCAACCTCAACCCGCTCACGGTCGAGGCCGGGGCTCTGAGGATGGGTGAGATCACGCCCGAGGGACGGCAGAACGAGTACATGAACCCGCGTGGGTTCGGGCGCGGCGACTACACCTGGATCAAGGGGATGCGCGAGGTGTTCTGGAGCCCGAACCAGCAGTCGCCGTTCAACCGACAGAACGGGACCTACGTCACGTTGAACAACGGACGGTGGTTCTACCCCGGGGAGTACCCGTCCGGGCTGCTCAAGCTGCCGCCGAAGCCGCGCTGATCGCGAGCCGGAGATGAGGACGCTCAGGGCCCCGGACGCGGTCACCTCGACCCTCGGGCATCCCGTGGCGGGTCCGGCTATCAAGGCGGGTGTCCCCGTGGTGGGGTTGTTCGTGGTCAGTCGCTACCTGTTCGGCGCCACGTACGGGGGGATGTTCAGCGGCGTGGCTCTCGGCTCCCTGTACGGGATCCTCGCCGTCGCGATCATCCTGATCTACCGCACGAACAGGATCATCAACTTCGCGGCGGCCGCGCTCGGGGCGATCCCCGGCGTCACCGCTTGCCTGCTCCTCGTCATCAAGGGGTGGCCGTGGCTGGTCTGCTTCCCGCTCGCCATCGTCGGGGGCGCCGCGCTGGGGGGGATCGCCGACGTCCTTATCATCCGGAGGTTCGCGCGGTCCCCCAGGCTGATCCTCACCGTCGCCACGATCGGGCTGGCCCAGTTCCTGGCCTACTTCGCGTTCATGATCCCCATCTGGATGGGCAGCGCCGGCCGTCCGATCTCGTACATCCCGACCCCCTTCAAGCGGTTCGTGTTCACGCTCGGCAACGAGCGCTTCAGCGGCGACTACCCGTTCTCCATCGTCGGGATCGCGATAGTCGTGACCGCGCTCGCGCTCTTCCTCCGCTACACGCGGATGGGGGTCGCTCTGCGGGCCTCGGCCGAGAACGCGGACCGGGCGAGTCTGCTCGGCATCCCGGTGAAGCGGGTCCAGACGGTCTCCTGGGTGATCGCGGGCACCCTCGCCGCGTTCACCATCTACTTCCGGGCGGCACTCGTGGGCGTCCCGACGGACGGGAGCCTGGGCTACAAGGTGCTGATCTTTGCCCTCGCCGCGGCCGTCGTCGCCCGCATGGAGTCGATACCCGTTGCGCTCGTCGCCGGGATGGGAGCCGGCGTGCTCGGTGAGGCGTCCGTCGTCTACACCGGCCGGGACTCGCTGGCGACGGCGATCATGTTCGGCGTCATCTTGGCCGCCCTCCTGCTCCAGCGAGGGAAGCTGTCCAGGGCGTACGACGCGGGCGTCTCGACCTGGCAGACCGTGAAGGAGTTCCGGCCCACCCCTCACGAGCTGCGCCGGCTCCCCGAGGTGATCGGGTTCCGGGCCGGCGTCTACCTGATCGCCGGTCTGTTCCTCTTGCTCCTGCCGAACCTGGTGGGCGTGGCCCGGTACGGGGACGCGCAGATCCTGGTGATCTACTCGATCATCGCCGTCTCCCTGGTCGTCCTGACCGGCTGGGCGGGACAGATCTCGCTCGGACAGTTCGGCATCGTGGGGATCAGCGCCGCGCTCGCCGGGAAGATGGCCGCCGACTTCAACATGGACTTCTTCCTGAGCCTCGCGGTCGGCGTGGCCGCCGGGACGGTGGCGGCCGTGCTCGTCGGGATCCCGGCGGTCCGGATCCAGGGTCTGTATCTGGCGGTCACGACGCTGTCCTTCAGCGCGGCCGTCGAGTTCTACTTCCTCAACGACACCTACCTGGTGGGGAGGCTCCTGCGCCCCGACCGGGCCAGCCAGATCGAGGTGCCCGTCCTCTGGCAGCGGGTGGTCCTGACGGAGGGGGGGTTCCCCGGCCGTGGCTACTACTACCTGTGCCTGGCGGCGCTGGGAGGCGTGGTCCTCGCCGCCCGGGCCTACCGGCGCAACCGAGCCGGGCGAGTGCTCATGGCCGTTCGCGAGAACCCCCGCGCCGCCGCCAGCTACTCCGTGAACCCCACCCGCACGAAGCTGGCTGCGTTCGCCGTCTCGGGCGCGATCGCCTCGCTGGGGGGCGTGCTGATGTCCTACCAGCTGCGCGCGATCGACCAGTCGACGTACGGGATCGAGCTGAGCATCTACATCTTCATGATCGCCGTGATAGGCGGTCTCACCTCGATCGGCGGCGTCATCGTCGCCACCTTCGTGATCCACGGGATCTACCTGTTCGGACGCGACTGGCTCCCGGGCATCCAGTTCCTGGTGACCGGACCGGGCCTGCTCCTCGTCCTCATGGTCCTCCCGGGCGGGTTCGCCGAGGTGCTGTACGGGGCTCGCGACGCGTTCCTGCGCTGGGTGGCGAACCGCCACGGCCTCCACGTCCCATCCCTCGTCGCCGACCGGCGCATCGAGCCGGACGAGGCCGAGGAGCACGTCGTTTCGGACGCGCAGCGACAGACCGAGGAGCTCGAGGCGGTCGGTCCCGGACCCGTCCGGGGGAGCTGAGGGTGGACACGCAGACGCTCGAGACGGCCGGGGAGGCCAAGGCGGCCCGCGGCGGACGGCTCGCCGCGGCGACCGGCGGGGTCTCGGCCCTGCCGCTGGCGGTGCTCTTCGGCCTCAACTTCGTCGACGAGTTCGACCGGCTCGCCTTCGAGACCCTCGTATCGGAGATCCGGGACGCCTTCGCCATCAGCGAGGCCTCCGTGATCGGGATCATCGTGGTCGGGAGCGCTCTCTCGCTCATCGCCGCGCTCCCGATCGGCTGGCTCGGGGACCGGTTCAACCGCGTCCGCATCGCCGCCGTCTCGGCGGTCGTGTGGGCGGTCATGTCGGTGGCCACCGGTCTGGCCGGCGCCCTCGCGCTCAGCGTCTGGCTGCTGCTGCTGATCCGGCTGCTGGCCAACATCGGGCGCATCTCGAACGAGGTGATCCACCCGAGCCTGCTGTCGGACTACTACCCGATGAGGTCCCACCCGAGCGTGTTCAGGGTCCATCGGTTCGCGAACCCGGCCAGCGCGGTCGGGGGGCTCGCGGCCGGCTACATCGCGAAGCTGATCGGCTGGGAGTGGGCGTTCTACCTCCTCGCCCTCCCCTCGTTCGCGCTGATCCTCGCGACCCTCGCCCTTCGGGAGCCGCTGAGGGGCGAGTCGATCGACAAGGGGCTCGCCGAGGAGATCGCGGCGAAGGAGGGTCCGACCCCGTTCGCCGAGGCGCGACGTCAGCTGTTCGCGGTCCGGACCCTCAAGCGGCTCTGGCTCGGCGCGTTCTTCCTCGGCGTCGGTTGGATCCCGCTGGGCGGGATCATGTCCTTCTTCTTCGACAACGTCTACGGTTTCGGGCCGGCCGGGCGGGGCTGGATCACGTTCCTGCGCAACGCCGGGATAGCGGCCGGGCTCCTGATCGGCGGCTGGCTCGCCTCCCGGGTCGTGCGTGAAGGCCGCCTCCAGCACCTCGCCACGATCACCGCGCTCTCCTTCCTCGCCTTCGCGGTCGGGCTCGTTGTGATGGCGGCCTCCCCCTGGGTGTCGGTGTCCGTCGCGTTCGCCTTCCTTCTCTCGCTGGGGATCGGGTCGTTCCAGCCGGCCTACTTCTCGCTCGTCGGGCAGGTCTCCCCGCCCAAGGTGCGCTCGCAGGCCTACGCGTACGCGGTCCTGATCCTGGGTGCGGGCGGGATGCTCGGGTTCGTCATCGGCGGTATCGGTGAGACCCGCGGGTACCGAGTGGCGGTCATCGTCCTGGCTGCGCTGGTTGCCTTCGCGTCGCTGATCGGGGTGACCGCGTCGAGGTTCGTCCTGCGGGACATAGACCAAGCGGCCAGGACCCTGGAGACCGCGGTCAGGCTGCACCACGAGCTGGCGGAGTCGGGGAGCCGCGCCCTGCTCGTCTGCAAGGGGGTCGAGGTCGCCTACGACCAGGTCCAGGTCCTGTTCGGCGTCGATATGGAGATCGAGGAAGGGGAGATCGTCGCGTTGCTCGGCACGAACGGCGCCGGCAAGTCGACGCTCCTGAAGGCCATCTCCGGCCTCGTCGACCCGGTGGGAGGGGCGATCTTCTTCGACGGACGCGACATCACCCACGCGGACGCCGTCCAGAGCGCGAAGCTCGGGATCGTGCAGGTCCCCGGGGGGAAGGCGGTCTTCCCCACGCTGACGGTCGCCGACCACTTCAAGGCCGCGTCCTGGCTGTATGCGAAGAGCCCGGAGGCGGTCCAGCGCGGGACGGAGGAGGTGCTGGAGATGTTCCCCCGGCTCGGGGAGCGCTGGACCCAGATGGCCGGGAACATGTCCGGCGGCGAGCAGCAGATGCTCGCGCTGGGCATGGCCTTCATCGCCAAGCCCAGGCTCCTGATGATCGACGAGCTCTCCCTCGGCCTGGCTCCCACGGTGGTCGAGCAGCTGTTGAACATCGTCCGGGCGATCCACGCGCAGGGGGCGACGATCATCCTCGTGGAGCAGTCGGTGAACGTGGCGCTCACGGTCGCGTCCCGCGCCTACTTCATGGAGAAGGGCGAGGTGCGCTTCTCCGGACCCACGGAGGAGCTCCTCGAGCGCGGGGACATCCTGCGGTCCGTATTCCTCGAGGGGGCGGGGTCCGTCGGTGGGAAGGGGAAGCGGAAGAGAGCCAAGGCGACGACGGAGGTCCGGGAGCCCGACCCGGGCGAGACCGCGGAGATGCAGTCGCTCAACGGCGACCGTCCGGTCGTGCTGGAGGTGCGGGGGCTCACGAAGCGGTTCGGGGGGATAACCGCGGTCGACGAGGTCGATATCGTCCTGCACCACAACGAGATCCTCGGGCTGATCGGACCGAACGGGGCCGGGAAGACGACCATCTTCGACCTCATCTCCGGACACCTGCAGCAGGACCACGGGCGCCTCTACCTGGCTGGCACCGACGTCACCGAGATGGCCGCGGACCAGCGCGCCGCGCTCGGTCTGGGCCGCAGCTTCCAGGACGCCCGGATCTTCCCGGCTCTCACGGTCGCCGAGAACATCGCGCTCGGCCTGGAGCGCCATATCGAGGTACGCGACCACCTGGCGTCCCTGCTCGACCTCCCGGCGGTGCAGGAGTCGGAGCAGGACGTGGCTTGGACGGTCGACGACCTGATCGAGCTGATGGGTCTCGGGGCGTTCAGGGACAAGTTCGTCTCCGAGCTCTCGACCGGGACGAGGCGGATCGTCGACCTGGCCATGTCGATCGCCCACGACCCGGTCGTGCTCCTGCTCGACGAGCCTTCCTCCGGCATCGCCCAGCGGGAGACGGAGGCGCTCGGGCCCCTGCTGCGGAGGATCCAGTCGGAGACCGACTGCGCCCTGCTCGTGATCGAGCACGACATGCCGCTGATCACCGAGGTCTCCGACGAGATAGTCGCCCTCGAGCTCGGGCGCGTGATCCTGCGCGACACGCCCGGACGCGTGCTCTCCCATCCCCGCGTGATCGAGTCCTACCTCGGTGGAGACCTCGACGTGATACACCGGTCGGGGAGCTCGAAGACCATGGAAGCGAAGCGCACGGGGAGGCGGTCGGGATGATGCGGCGATCGCTCGCCGCCGCGCTCGTCTGCCTCGGGGCGTTCGGCTGGCAGCTCCTGTCGATCGGCGGGGCGGGCGCGGCCGGGGAGTCGCTCGTCGATCACGGGTGGTGGTACCGGGCCCACCAGCGCGCCCTGGCCCCCGTCGAGCCTCCGCCTCCGCCCACCGTCCCGAAGGAGGGGCTCTACGTGGCGAAGCAGCCGACCCCGCCCCCGAACATCCTGCCCTCGTCACCCGTCGACGAGGAAGCGGAGCCCGCGGAGCCGGCGGCGGTCGCCGCCCTGTCGTACATGGGGGACACGGGGCCCGGCGCCGTCCTCGAGCTGAAGGTCGCCTCCCTCTCGGCTCCCCCCGCGCCGCATCAGCGGGTGCGCGAGGAGGCGCCCTGGGAGATCCTCGCGTGCCCACTCACGGCACCCTGGGCGGGGGGTCAGGCCCAGATGTGGGACAACCGCCCCGTGGGGCTGTGCGAGCTCGTCGCGCTGCCCGGCGAGTTCGTCCCCAACCGGGAGTCCCCGACCTCGGTGATCTGGAAGCTGAACGAGGTCTTCGAGTCCTTCCCGCAGTTCTGGAGCATCCTGCTCGTCCCGGACCCGGGTCCGGTGCCGTTCGAGATCTCGTTCGAGCACCCCTCCACGGGTTCCTTCGTGGTCGACCCGGGGTTCGGCGAGGACGAGGAGGAGGGGGCCCTCGGCCCCCTGAGCGACGACGCCTTCGCGTCGCTGATGGACCCGTTCGACTCCGGGTTCGCCGATCCGTTCCTGGGAAGCACGGACGGACTCGGCGAGCTGGACGCGGTCGACCTCGCTACGGACACGGCCCCCGCCGCGCCGGGTGATGTAGGACCGCGCGGCGTGCGGGAGGCTCCCGACGACCTGCAGGCGAGGGCGATCGCCCTGCTGGCCCTCGCCGCCCTCACGGCCGGGCTGTGGGCGCTGACCAGGGACACCCCCCGCCCGGCCGTCGCGGCCGGCTCGTCGTCACCGGCGCCGCAGGACCTTTCCCCGATCGGCGGGATAGGCCGGTTCGCACGTGCGCGGGCCGAGCCCCCCCGAGGCCTGCTGTAACCTTCCGCCATGCCGAGGCTGCAGCCCGGGGACCAGGCTCCCGATGTCGCGTTGTACTCGCCCGACGGCACCCTGATTCGCACCGCTGACCTCTGGCGCGACCGGCCGGTGCTCCTGAACTTCTTCCGCCACTTCGGCTGCATCCACTGCAAGGACCTGCTGGCTCAGCTCCGGCAGGAGAACCCGCGGATCGTCGAGGCGGGCGCGCGCACGATCGGGG
>DATLFR010000005.1 GCA_035540895.1 Actinomycetota bacterium
CCTTCAGCTCGACCTCGGTGGCCGCCCCGACCTTGATGACCGCGACGCCGCCGGAGAGCTTTGCCAGCCGCTCCTGCAGCTTCTCGCGGTCGTAGTCGGAGTCGGTCCGGTCGATCTCGGCCCGGATCTGGTTGATCCGGCCCTTGATGTCGTCGGCGTTGCCGGCTCCCTCGACGATCGTCGTCTCGTCCTTCGTGACGACGATCTTGCGGGCCGTGCCGAGCATGTCGACCTTCACGTTCTCGAGCTTGATGCCGAGCTCCTCGCTGACGACGGTGGCGCCGGTGAGGATGGCCATGTCCTCGAGCATCGCCTTGCGGCGCTCGCCGAAGCCGGGAGCCTTGACGGCGACCGACTTGAACGTGCCCCGCATCTTGTTCACGACGAGGGTGGCCAGGGCCTCACCCTCCACGTCCTCGGCGATGAGGACGAGCGGCTTGCCGGACTGCATGACCTGCTCGAGCACGGGCAGGAGGTCCCGCACCGAGCTGATCTTCTGGTTGGCGATGAGGACGAAGGGCTCGTCCATGATCGCCTCCATCCGCTCGGGGTCGGTGACGAAGTAGGGCGAGATGTAGCCCTTGTCGAACCGCATCCCCTCGACGGTTTCTAGCTCCATACCGAAGGTCTGGGACTCCTCGACGGTGATGACGCCGTCCTTGCCGACCTTGTCGATCGCCTCGGCGATCGTGTCGCCGATCTCGGGGTCGGCGGCGGAGATGGCCGCGACGTGGGCGATCTCCTCCTTCGACTGAATCTCCCGGGACTGCTTGCGGATGTTCTCGACCGCGGTCTCCACGGCGCGCTCGATGCCACGCTTCAGCGACATCGGGTTGGCGCCGGCGGCGACGTTGCGCAGGCCCTCGCGCACCATGGCGGCGGCGAGGACGGTGGCGGTGGTCGTGCCGTCACCGGCGACGTCGTTGGTCTTCTTGGCGACCTCCTTGACCAGCTCGGCCCCGATCTTCTCGTACGGGTCCTCGAGCTCGATCTCCTTCGCGATGGTCACCCCGTCGTTGGTGATCGTGGGGGCGCCCCACTTCTTCTCGAGGACGACGTTGCGGCCCTTCGGTCCGAGGGTCACGCGTACGGCGTCCGCGAGCTTGTTCATTCCTTCCTCGAGCGCGCGACGCGCGTCCCCCGAGTAGGAGATGAGTTTCGCGGGCATGCTTCCTCCTCCAGCCTGTTGTTGGCACTCTCTGCCATAGAGTGCTAGCACGCGGCGGGAGCGACTGTCAATCGCAGGTTCGGCGCCCGGCTCGGTAGGGTATGCCCGAACGCGTATCCCCCGGTCACGAGGAGGTCCGATGCCCCGGCCGTCGCGGTTCGCGGTCCTGGCGCTGCTCGCCCTGCTCCCGGCGTGCGCGACATCGGACCCCGGCGCCACCCCGTCGCCCTCGCCGACGGCCACCCCCGGCCCCCAGCTGCGCTGCTCCGCCGAGGACGCCGAAGTGGCGGAGGCGACCGGCCTCGACGACCTCCCCGACCCGGTCGTGCGGGTGCGGGCGGAGATAACCGCCGCCGCCCGGGAGTGCGACTACGCCGAGCTCGAGTCGATCGCGCGGCGGCTCGGTCCGTCGTTCACCTACGACGACCAGGGCCCCCGGCGGGGCGACACCATCCAGGCCTCTGGGTACTGGCGGAACCGGGAGGTCCAGGGGGATCCGGTCCTCACGCGGCTCGTCTTCCTGCTGAACCTGCCCTGGTCCAGCGTCACGTTCGACGGGGCCGACTCCCCAGCCGACCTCGGCTCCGGAGAGGTGACCGTCTACTCATGGCCGTCC
This sequence comes from Actinomycetota bacterium, assembly GCA_035540895.1. Classification (NCBI taxonomy): domain Bacteria; kingdom Bacillati; phylum Actinomycetota; species Actinomycetota bacterium. The sequence goes on from DATLFR010000005.1 coordinate 1,785, forward strand.
ACGACGTCGGATGGGATCTGGGGGGAGCTCGAGGAGATCTACCCGGCGACGGACGTCGCCCAGTGGCGCGCAGACGGGGTCTACCTCGGGGAGCGGGTCTCGATCACCGAGGCCGGACGGTGGTTCGAGTTCGCCCCCGCGCGCAGGACATAGGAGGCACAGATGAGCCGCAGCGTCCGGACCGCCGCCTGCATCGCCCTGATGCTGCTCGCCGCTAGCTGCGCGGCGGGCTCCCGTCCGCTCGCCACGCCCACCCCGGAGCCGCGGACGACACCGGCCCCCGACGCCGAGTGCTCCGCCGCGCGCCTCACGAACGACCTGACCGACCAGTCCGCGGACATCCCCGCCGCGGTGCGCATAACGCGCCAGGCGATCGCGGAGGCAGCGGTCTCATGCGACTACGAGAAGCTGGTCGAGCTGGCGGCCACGGACGGCCGATTCACCTACAGCCTGGACGAGCCGAGCCGGACCGACCGACGCGGGTGGGATCCCACCGCGTGGTGGCGGGCGCAGGAGGATGGGGGCATCGAGGTCCTGGCGGTGATGGTCCGGCTCCTGGACATGAGACCGGTGCTCGGTCAGCAGGTCCAGGGTGAGCAGCGTGTCGAGCGGCTGTACGTCTGGCCGCGCGCGTTCGACCCCGGGGACACCGTCGACACCGACTGGGAGGACGTCCGGAAGATCCACAGCGACGAGCAGGCGCAGGCGTGGAGGCAGCAGGGCGTCTACCACGGGTGGCGCCTGGCCATCGACGACGAGGGCCACTGGATCTTCTTCGTCACCGGGGAGTGCGCGGGAGCCACGGAGCGTCCGGTCGACCCGCGTCTGTGCCCGGCGACCGCCGAGCGACCCGTCTCCTAACGCAGCGCCGTCCGCGGACGCGTGACACGATGAGCGGCATGACGGGACCCGTCGTCGAGCTGCGCGATGTCTACCGGTCCTACCACCGTGGGTCGGAAGAGGTCCGGGCGCTGCGCAACGTCTCGCTCAGCGTCGCACCCGGCGAGTTCGTCGTGATCACGGGGCCGTCCGGGTCGGGGAAGTCGACGCTGCTGCACGTCATGGCCGGCCTCGACCGTCCCGACTCGGGAGAGGTGATGCTCGAGGGGACAGCCATCGCCGAGACCAGCGACGACGATCTGACGCTGTACCGTCGGCGCCGGCTGGGCTTCGTGTTCCAGTTCTTCCACCTCCTCCCCACGCTCACGGCCGCCGAGAACGTGATGCTGCCCTTGCTCCTGGACGGCCGCGACCCCGACGAGGCGCAGGAGGCGGCGGTGGCCGAGCTGACGACGTTCGGCCTGCGCGACCGGGCGGGGCATCGGCCCCGCGAGCTCTCGGGAGGCGAGCAGCAGCGGGTCGCCATCGCGCGGGCGCTCGTGACCCGCCCCGCCCTGCTCCTCGCCGACGAGCCGACCGGGAACCTCGATTCGGTGGCCGGCGCCGAGGTGTACCGCGTCATCTCGCGGGCACCCGCCGAGCACGGCACCTCCGTCGTGATGGTGACGCACGATCCGAGCGCCACGAGGCTCGGCTCCCGCACCCTCTACCTGTACGACGGACAGGTGTCGGAGACACCTCCGTTCGCCCACGCGCCCGGAGGGTTCGGGAACCGTTGAGGGCGACGGTCCGGCTGGTCTGGGCGCTGGACGCCCGCCACCTCACTGCCCATCGCGCCCGGCTCGCCCTCGGTGTGTTCGGCGTGGCGGCCGGGGTCGCCCTGGCGGTCGCCGTCTCGTCCCTGGGCTCGTCGATCGACGCATCGCTGCAGGGGATCGCCTCCGCCGCGGCGAGCCGGGCCAACCTCGAGGTGCGGGGGACGAGCGCGGTCGGGATCGGCGCCTCCACCCTGCCCGCGGTCGAGAAGGTCGCGGGGGTTAGGGCGGCGGGCGCGACCGTGGAGTCCTACGCGCGGCTGCGCAACGGGGAGCGCACGGTGCGGGCGCTGCTGATGGGGGTCAGCTCCGGGATCTTCGACCTCGCTCCGGAGGCGGTGACCCGGCAGGACTTCGAGGTGGTCGACGAGTTCGGCCTGTTCCTGCCGCAGGGTCTGGCCGACGACCTGGGGCTGAGCGCCGGAGACGCCTTCGAGGTGTCGACCCCGACCGGGTGGCAGCGCCAGAGGGTCGGTGCGATCGTGCGGGGGGACGGGGCGGGCGGCCGCATCGCGGTAGGTGCGCTTGGGGTGGTCCAGAAC
>DATLFR010000006.1 GCA_035540895.1 Actinomycetota bacterium
CGCCATCTCCTCCTTGCGGGAGGCGAGGATCTCGCCGGTGCGGGCGATCGTCTCGGCCCGCTCCGGCCAGGGCACCCGCGCCCAGTCGCGCTGAGCCTCCGCAGCCGCCCGGACCGCCTCGTCGACCGCGGCCGCGTCCGACTCCGGGAAGAGCCCGAGCTCCTCGGAGGGGCGGGCGGGGTTGACCGACGCGAACAGACCGGCGCCGGGTGGGACGACGGTCGAGCCGGCCGTCCGGTTGCCGTACGTGGTCGTGGCCATCACGTACCTCCTGTTCCAAGGACGGAGACCAACGTAACATCTGTTCCGTGGACATCGGCGAAAGGCTGGCGGAGGCGCGGGAGCGATTGTCCCCGGCGGAGCGGAGGGTGGCCGAGGTGGTGCTCGCCCGTCCGGAGGCGATCGCGTTCGGGACGGTCGCCTCCCTCGCGTCCGAGGCCTCCACGAGCGGGCCGACGGTCGTGCGGACCGCGACGAAGCTGGGCTATGACGGGTTCGTCGCCCTACAGGCGGCGGTCCAGGAGGAGCTCGCCGGCCGGCTGCGGCCGGCCGCGGCTGCCATCCGGACCCGGCCCGCCCCCGACCCCCTCCGTCGGTCGCTCGAGATCGAGACGTCGAACGTCCACGACACGCTGGCTGCGGTCGACCCCGCCGCGTTCGACGAGGTGACCAGGTCGCTCGCGGATCGCGGGCGCCGGGTGGCCGTCCTCTCCGGTGAGGCGACCCTCGGGCCGGCCCACGTCATGGCGGACGCGCTCGGGATGCTCCGCCCGGGTGTCCAGCTCTTCGTGGGGACCGAGGTGCGGGTGGTCCGGCAGCTCGCCCTGCTCGACCCACGCGACGTGCTCGTCGCGATCGACCTCCGCCGTTACGAACGGTGGGTGCTGGAGGCGGCGGAGCGGGCCGCGGCCGGCGGGCTCACCCTCGTGGCGATCACGGACGGGCTCCTGTCGCCCCTCGCCGCGCACGCCGCCCACGTCTTCGTCGTCAACGCCACGGGAGCGGGGCCGTTCGACTCCCACGTGGGGACGATGGCCCTCTGCAACGCGCTCGTCGCCGGGACGGCAGCGCGGCTCCGGCGCACGGCGACGGCCCGGCTGGACCGCGTCGAGCGCCTATGGGCCCAGACCGGCGCCCTGGTCGACCGCTGAGAGAACCCGGTCGCGGCTACCGAAGGACGCGGTACGTGAACCGACGGACCTCTGCCACGGCGGTGCCGAAGCACCCGATGGCGCAGTCCTCGGCTCCCACGAGCCGGACCCGGGGGTCCGCGGTGAGCGCCTCGCCCGGCGGGGCGGAGATCGAGCCGGAGAGCGTCCACGTACCGTCCCGGCTCTGGCACCTCGGCGCGACCGGCTCGGCGACCTGGCCGCCGAGGTCGATGCACGCCTTGAAGGTCCCGGCGCCGCGCAGGGTCACGTCGGCGGTGACGGCGAGGGTCGTCCCGGCGGGCACGGTGAACCGGAACCCCGTCACCGCCCAGGCGCGCGTGCCGGTGCTGGCCGCGGTGGAGACGAGCCTGCCCCCCACGTCGGCGTAGGCACCCGGGGCGACGCTCGCGTGTTCGCTCGCGGCGCAGGTGGCGGGCACGGCCAGGGAGCAGGCCGAGGCGAAGTCGAAGGGGGGCACCCGCTCGGTCTCGATCGCCTGCGCGGTCGCGGCGGACGCGAGGACGAAGGCCAGGGCGAGCGCGAGCCGGGTCATGCGCCACCCTTCGCCGCGGACGCGGCGTCGTCCTGCCCGGGACGCGTACCATCGGTCCATGAGCGACGAGCCGGTCCTTACGTCGTCCGGGATCGAGGTCGAGCCGGTCTACACGCAGCAGCAGCTCGCCGGGTTCGACCTGTCCGAGCGGCTCGGGAGCCCGGGCGAGTACCCGTTCACGCGCGGCGTGTACCCGAACATGTACCGAGGCCGGCTGTGGACGATGCGCCAGTACGCAGGGTTCGGGACCGCCGAGGAGTCGAACGCGCGCTACCGGTACCTCCTCGACCACGGACAGACCGGGCTCTCGGTCGCCTTCGACCTCCCCACCCAGATGGGGTACGACTCCGACTCCCCGATGGCGGTCGGAGAGGTGGGCAAGGTCGGGGTCGCCATCGACTCGCTCGAGGACATGCGGACCCTCTTCTCGGGCATCCCGATGGAGGACGTCACGACCTCCATGACCATCAACGCCCCCGCGGCCATGCTCCTGCTCCTGTACCAGCTCGCCGCCGAGGAGCAGGGGGCCGACCCCGCGAAGCTGGGCGGGACGATCCAGAACGACGTCCTGAAGGAGTACATCGCGCGCGGGACGTTCATCTACCCGCCCCAACCCGCCCTCCGCCTCATCACCGACACGTTCGCCTACTGCGC
>DATLFR010000007.1 GCA_035540895.1 Actinomycetota bacterium
GCCGGAACGGGCCGATACCCGCGACGGGGTCCCGGAACAAGAGACACACCCCGCCCGCCACCGTCGTCCCGAAGGTCAGACCCCGGTCGGCCAGGGACATCCGGATCCCGATGGCGCGGTACCAGCGGTACGGACCGGTCAGCTCGAGGGCCCGCACGTTGGAGACCGGGGTGGACAGGGAGAAGAGGCCGAACCTCACGCGCAGATCCTCGTCCACCTCGACGTGCGCCCGCCCCCGGGTGACGCCGAAGGCGGCGAGCATCGGCAGGTAACGGTCGTCGAACGCGAACTCGAACCGGCGCACGGGTGCGTCAGTCGAGGTCCTCGATGCCGGTCCGCTCCTCGCCGCGCAGGGCGTCCGAGGCGTGGGCGACGGTCCGCGGGCGGCCGTCCGTCATCTCCAGGAGCGCACCGCACCCTGGACAGTCCACCTGCTGCGCGCCGGCCGGCACCTCCAGCTCTCTCGCGCAGTTCGGGCAGTTCACGGTCTTGTCCATGCCCGTCAACTACCCCGCCCCCGTCGGCGCTAACCGGACGCCGGCCCTTATCCTCTTTGGCGACCGGCGCCCCTACGACAGGAGGGACGATGAGTGAGTTCCGGGTCGCGCACCGCACGGATGCGTCGACCGGGTACACCGTGTACCAGCTGTGGGAGAGGCGGGGCGAGGGGGCGGAGGAGGTCCTGCACGGCGAGTTCGAGACCCGGGACGCCGCCGAGGCGGCGATGAACCGGTCCCTGTTCCATCCCGAACGGGAGCCCCGCGCCGGACTTGGCACGACGGACACCGAGCCGGTGATCCTCGACGACGAGTACCCGGAGGTTTGACGTGAGGAAGGGTGTTGCGCTGACGGCTGCGGTCCTGCTGTTGGTGGCGGGGTGTGAGACGGGGGGATCGGGCTCCCGCGAGGGGTCCGGGACCGCCACCGCGACAACGGTGGCCACCCGGCTCCAGGAGTGGGCGGTCGTCGTGGAGACGACGTCCGCCCCCCCGGGACCCGTCACCTTCGAGGTGACGAACGCCGGGGAGGACGTACATGAGCTGGTCGTGCTCCGGACCGGGAGGGCGCCGGACTCCCTCCCCACTTCGGAGGACGGGGCCGTTATCGAGGACGCCGAAGGGGTGGAGGTCGTCGGCGAGGTGGAGGACATCGAGCCCGGCGCGTCGGCCGACCTGACCGTAGACCTCGAGGGGGGCACGTACGTCCTGGTCTGCAACATCGTGCACTCGGAGGACCACGGCGGCCACGGGGGGGTCGAGGTCCACTACGCGCTCGGGATGCGGACCGGGTTCAACGTGGCGGCATGACGAACGCGCGTCCGCGCGAACAGATGTTTGCCGCCCTGCGCCGGCCGTGCTAGGGTCGGCCGCAGGCGAGCAGGGAGGACCACGGATGCGGACACGACGACAGCGGGTCGAGGATCTCGGCCCCCGGCAGCGGAAGATCCTCGACTTCATCCTCGGCGCGATCGAGGAGAGGGGCTACCCGCCGTCGGTGCGTGAGATCGCCGAGGCCGTCGGCCTGGCATCGCCCTCCACCGTCCACGCCCATCTCGAGGCGCTGCAGCGCAAGGGGTACCTGCGGCGCGACCCCACGAAGCCTCGGGCGATCGCGGTCCACTACGCCCCAGAGGTGGGTCCGGTCGAGTCCAAGTCCGGCGTGCGCCACGTCCCGCTGGTTGGGCGCGTCGCCGCCGGGGGCCCGGCGCTCGCGGTTGAGGAGGTCGAGGACGTCCTCGCGGTACCGGCCTCGCTCGTCGGAGACGGGACGCTCTTCATGCTCAGGGTCCAGGGCGAGTCGATGACGGGGGCCGGGATACAGCCGGGGGACATGGTCGTCGTGCGCAAGCAGGACGACGCCACGAGCGGCGACGTCGTGGTCGCCCTGATCGAGGACGAGGCGACCTGCAAGACCTACGTCCTCCATGACGGACGGCCCCTGCTACGCGCCGAGAACCCGGCCTACGACGACGTGGTCGTGACGCCGGAGACGAGGATCGTCGGCAAGGTGGTCGCGCTCCTGCGCTCCTACTGAGGGGGGCAGGGCTGCGCGGCGGCCGAGGGCGCAGCCTGAGGGAGCCGCGTGACGAGCACGTAGAAGTCGTACGGCTTCTTGTGCGTCGGCTCCTCGCCCCTCCCGACCGTGACGGCCGCCATCAGGTCCGCCCTCAGCGCGCTGACCACGCTCAGCCGTCCCTGCTCCGGGGTCTCGGTCGTCACGCACGCGTTGATCGTCCATCCGCGGGCTGGCAGCTCGCGGGCGTAGAAGCGGACCACCTCGTCGTGCTGCACCTCCGACTCGAGATAGATCGTGTACCCCGACTCGAAGGTCCCACTCAGCGTGATCGTGCTCGGCTCGGGGAG
>DATLFR010000008.1 GCA_035540895.1 Actinomycetota bacterium
GGCTGGGTGCGTCCCGACGATCTGGGGCTGGTACTGCGAACCGCTCCAGATCATCTTCGGCCTGGTGCAATGGGTTGGCCCGCTCGTCTACGGTGCCCTGGGTTGGGTGACCAGGGTCATCGAGTGGGCCACGAACCCCTACTAGCGCTCTGACCTCTCTTCGAGCTCACCCCTGGCGCACTCACGGGTCGGAGGAGCGCGACCCGACAGCCGGACGCGGCTGAGCCGCCCTGGAGTGGCCTGCTCAACGTCGTCACCGCCTCACGCACGGCCCCGTCCGGCCCTGAGGCGCGCCCCGGACCCCTCCCCGAAGGTTAGGAAGGGATCCTTTCGAAGAGGGCGAACCTCTGCGCGCTGAGGTCCCTGGGGCGGGTGGCGAGTGTCGGCTCATGTCCGGTCCGCTGCCCGGCCCCCTGGCTGGCCTCGCGACGCCCGCTGAGCCGCGGGTGCGTCCAGGAGTGGTCCGACATCGATCCAGGAGGAACGGATGCGCAAGGTGAAGGTAGGGGCGGCGGCAGCCGCGGCCGCGCTGATGGCCACGGTGGGAGGTCCTCAGGCGGGGGCGGCCACGGGGACGCCCATCGTCGCCGGGCCCGGGGCGGCCGTGGCCGGATTCGCCACGAAGGAGGCGGTCGCGGTCTCGGGAGGGAAGGTGGTCTTCGTCAACCTCGACCCGCTCCAGCCGCACAACGTCGTGATCATCGGCGGTCCGGCTCTGCCCGTGACGAACGTGGGGGAGACCGATGAGAAGAAGATCACCTTCACGGCTCCCGCGCCCGGGACGTACGAGTTCTACTGCACCCCCCACCCCCAGTCGATGCGCGGCACGCTGACCGTCGTCTAGCCCGGACCGTCGAGGAGGACCTATGAGGATCACTATGAGGTTGCTGCTGGCGGTCCTGATGACCGCCGCCAGCTTGCAGGTGGCGGGTCCGGCCGCGGCCGTCGAGGGCTGCGCGGGTCCGGCGTCCGGCGGTGACTGGTTCACCCGTGGCGGCGACCTCTCCGGTCGCCGGTTCCAGCCCGCGGAGACAACGATCGGCGTGAAGGAGGCGGCCACCCTTGAGCCGGCCTGGACCTTCCCGATCGGCGGCGTGTCCGCCACCCCCGTGGTCGCGGACGGATGCGTCTACTTCGTGGCCGGCGGCAACGTCGTGAAGCTGAACGCCGACAGCGGTGAGCTGCTGTGGAACGTCCCCGCCCAGGCGGGGGCCTCCGTCACCTACGACGCCGGGCGCGTTTTCGCCAACGTGAACATCCCGGGCGGGGTCGGCATGGTCGCGATCGACGCCGATTCCGGTGACATCGCCTGGTCGACCCCGGTCGACGACCAGTACCACGTGACGGTCACTGGGAGCCCCGTGGCCTGGAACGGGATGGTCATAACCGGGTTCGCGGCGGGCCTGCAGGAGCTCGAGAGCGGTCCGCAGCGCACGATCATGCGCGGCGGATACGCGATCCTGGACCAGCAGACCGGTGCCGTCATCCACAAGGCTCACACGATCCCAGACGACGACTTCGCGCACGGGTACGCGGGGGGCGGGCTGTGGTCCACGCCCGCGGTCGACCCCGAGACCGGCCACGCCTACTTCGGGACGGGGAACCCGTACAGCGCCCGGGAGCACCCGCACACGAACGCGATCATCAAGATCGACGTCGACCGGCAGCGTTCGACGTTCGGGAAGATCGTGGGGTCCTACAAGGGCATCCCCGACCTGTACCTGGCCAACGTCACCTACAAGCCGGCCTGTGAGCAGACCCACCTGATGCCGCACTGCGAGCCGCTCGACATCGACTTCGGCGGGTCCGCGAACCTGTGGAAGGACAGCCGTGGCCGGACGATCGTGGGCGACCTGCAGAAGGCCGGCGTCTACCACGCGGTCAACACCGCGGACATGAACGGAGTCTGGATGGCCACGATCTCCTACCCGGCCATGTTCGGCAACTCCGGAACGGCCGCGGTGGACGACAAGGGTGTGTACGCGACCGTGTCCTACGGCGCGATGTGGGGCCTGGACAGCCAGAACGGCGCGGTCAAGTGGGCTACGCCGGGCGGCAACGGCTGGGCCAGCGTCAACAGCGTCGCCAACGGCGTCGTATACGAGGCGGACACCGGGGTCTTCCGCGCGGTGGACCGCGAGACGGGGATCCCCGTCCTGACCCGTCCTCTGGCCCAGGACACGGGCCGCCCGTCGACCACCGGCTTGGACGCCGGGGTCGCGATCGCGCGCAACACGATCTACGTGAACGCGAGCGATGCGCTGATCGCGTACCGCCCGGCCTGAGCGAGCCTTGAGAGCGAGCGTCCGACGGTGGGCGCTCGCTCTCGACGGGCTCGGCCTGGGAACCGGGTGATCCGGACGATCCGGGCGGGCTCGTCAGCCAACTTTCCGATGTGCCAGAAATATCGAACGGCAACGAGAACCGGACCGCCGCACCACGGCCTCCCCTGTGGGGAGGGCCCCGAGGGCAGCGGGACCGGCCCCGAGAACGAGGAGAGACCTTGATCGGATCGCACGTGTCCTGGAGGACGAGCGCGCGCCGCGCCGCTACGGGCGCCCTGGCGTTCGCCATGTCCGTCGCGCTGGTGTCCGTGGCCGCCCCGAGCGCGGCCGAGGCCGAAGCTGTCGTGGAGGTCAGCAAGCTGGGGTTCTCTCCAGCGAACCTCTCGATCCGGACCGGGACCGTCGTGATCTGGAAGAACACGAACGCCGGCCACTACCCGGCCGTCGGGGGCACCCACACGCTCGTCGCCGATGACGGCTCGTTCCGCTCGCCCCCCATCGGACCGGGCGCGAGCTGGACCTTCCGGTTCCTCAACCCCGGGAGGATCGCGTACCGCGACGAAGGGACCCCCTCCCACACCGCGACGATCGCCGTCACGGGCGACCCTGTCCGCCCCCCGGCCGCCGATAAGGAGGTGGCCATCGTCGAGCCCTCCGCGACCGACTACCAGACCTGGGGTTACGACCCCGTCGACGTCGTTATCGAGACGGGCGCGACCGTGACCTGGCGCAACAACGGTGCGCAGGGGCACACCGTCACCGCGGATGACGGGTCCTTCGACTCGGGGGACATGCCCGGCGGAGCCGTCTACAAGAAGACCTTCGAGGCTCCCGGCGCGTTCACGTACTTCTGCAAGCCCCACCCGTGGA
>DATLFR010000009.1 GCA_035540895.1 Actinomycetota bacterium
CGCGGAACCCGTGGGACACCGAGCGTGTCCCGGGCGGGTCGTCCGGTGGGTCGGCGGCCGCGGTCGCGGCCGGGATGGTGCCGTTCGCTCTCGGCACGGACACCGGAGGGTCGATCCGCCAGCCCGCGTCGCTCTGCGGGATCGTCGGAATGAAGCCGACCTACGGGCTCGTCTCCCGGTTCGGGCTGATCGCCTTCGCGTCTTCGCTCGACCAGGCCGGGCCTATGACGCGGACCGTCCGAGACTCGGCGCTGCTGCTGCAGGCCATCGCCGTCCACGACCCACGCGACTCGACCTCCATCCCGGGAGACCGGCCCGACTACGTGTCGGTGTGTGGTCGGCCGATCGACGGGATGCGCTTCGGGGTCGTGCGCGAGCTCATGGGCGAGGGCATCGCGCCCGGGGTGAAGGCGAGCGTGGAGGACGCGATCGCGCTCCTGGGGAAGCTGGGCGCGGAGGTGGTCGAGGTCTCCCTCCCGTCGTTCGAGTACGCCCTGGACGCCTACTACCTGATCGCACCGGCCGAGTGCTCGTCGAACCTCGCCCGCTACGACGGGATCCGCTACGGGCTGCGCGCCCAGGGGCCGGACATCCTCCGTACGAACCAGGCCACCCGGGAGGAGGGGTTCGGCGCCGAGGTGAAGCGCCGCATCCTGCTCGGCACGTACGCGCTCTCGTCCGGCTACTACGACGCCTGGTACGGGCGCGCCCAGAAGCTGCGCACGCAGATCATCGCCGACTTCACCAAGGCCTACGAGCAGGCCGACCTGCTCGTCTCCCCGACGTCACCCACGACCGCCTTCCGGATCGGCGAGAGGGCAACGGACCCGATGGCGATGTACCTCTCCGACATCTGCACGATCCCGACCAACCTGGCGGGCGCATGCGCGATCTCCATCCCGTGCGGGCTCGACGGGGGGCTCCCGGTGGGGTTCCACCTCATGGGCCCGCCGATGGCCGAGCCGACCCTCTTCCGGGCCGCCGCCGCGCTCGAGGCCGAGCTCCGCTATGACGGCTCGGCGGCCTGGCGGAAGGGCTAGACGGCCCGCCCGATCTGCAGCCCCGCCCAGGTGGCTGCGAGCCCGCCGGCCACGCTGAGCAGAACGTTGACGGCCGCCAGCGCCAGCCCGCCCCCCTCCACGAGTCGGAGGGTCTCGAAGGAGAACGTGGAGAAGGTCGTGTAGCCCCCAAGCAGCCCGACGAGCACGGCCAGCTGGACCTCAGCCGGGACGCCGCTCCACCGGCGCTGGAACACCGCGAACAGGAGCCCGATCAGGAAGCACCCGGACAGGTTCACCGCCGCCGTGGCGAACGGGAAGACGGGCAACCGGTTCCCCATCACGAGCGACTGGACCGCCCACCGGCACACGGACCCCGCGGCTCCGGCCGCGGCTATCCAGACCCAGGTCATCCGGAGAGCAGGGAGCCCATCCGGCGGACGCCTTCCTGCACGTCCTCCGGGTCCATCGCGTAGGACATCCGCGCGTACCCGGGAGCCCCGAACGCCTCCCCGGGGACGATGGCCACCCCGGCCTCGTCGAGCAGCCGTTCGGCTAGCTCGAGCGTGGTGGACCCGAACCCCCTCCCGAGCACCTCCTTGAACGACGGGAACGCGTAGAACGCACCCTGCGGTTCGAAGCAGCTGACTCCGTCGATCTCGTTGAGCATCCGGTGGATGACCTGACGGCGGGCGTCGAACGCATCGCGCATCGCGTAGGTCGCCTCGAGGTCGCCCGAGACCGCCGCCAGCGCCGCCGCCTGGGCGACGTTGCAGACGTTGGAGGTCGAGTGTGACTGCAGGTTCGCCGCCGCCGCGACCACGTCCGGGGGCCCGATCATCCATCCGACCCGCCAACCGGTCATCGCCCACGACTTCGCGACGCCGTTGAGCACGACGCACGTGTCCGCGAGCTCGGGCACGACCACCGGCATCGATACGTGCTTGGCTCCCGCGTAGGTCAGGTGCTCGTAGATCTCGTCGGTGACCACCCAGATCCCCGACCCGAGCGCCCAGCGTCCGATGGCCTCGACCTCCTCCGGCGGGTAGACGGCGCCCGTGGGGTTGGAGGGGGAGACGAACAGGAGCAGCTTCGTCCGGTCGGTGCGCGCCGCCTCGAGCTGCTCCACCGTGGCCCGGAACCCCGTCGACTCGTCGGTCCCGACGACCACCGGGCGGCCCCCGGCCAGAGCGATGGCCTCCGGGTACGTGACCCAGTAGGGGGCGAGCACGATCGCCTCGTCCCCCGGGTCGAGCAGCGTCGCGAAGGTCTCGTAGACGGCCTGCTTCCCCCCGTTGGTCACCACGACCCGGTCGGGGGAGACCCGAAGCCCCGAGTCGCGCTCGGTCTTCGCGGCGATCGCCTCCCGCAACGCGGGGAGCCCCTGGGTGGGCGTGTATCGATGGTTCGCCGGGTCGCCGCACGCGGCCCGGGCGGCCTCGACCACGTAGGCCGGGGTGGGGAAGTCCGGCTCCCCGGCGCCGAACCCGATGACGTCGCGCCCTTCGGCCTTCAGGCGCTTGGCCTTCGCGTCGACGGCGAGGGTCGCGGACTCGCCGATGCTGCCAACTCGCTGCGAGATCCGGGACATCTTCGGGCCACTCCTCGTCCGAACGCGGGCCGGGCGTGCATCATAGTGGCTGCCATGGACGTCCCCTCCATACGCCTGCCGAGCGATGCGCTGCCCCGCGACGGGCGGTTCGGGTCCGGGCCCGCCAAGGTGCGCCCCGAGGCCCTGGACGCCCTCGTGGGGGCTGGGATGTCCGTCATGGGCACGAGCCACCGTCAGGACCCCGTCCGCCGCGTCGTCCGACGGGTCAGGGAGGGCCTGGCCGAGCTCTTCGCGCTCCCGGACGGGTACGAGGTGGTCCTGGGCAACGGGGGAGCCACCGCGTTCTGGGACGCGGCCACGTTCGGTCTCGTCGAGCGCCGCAGCCAGCACCTCGTCTTCGGCGAGTTCTCATCCAAGTTCGCCGCCGCGGTGTCCGCCGCTCCGCATCTCGACCCCCCCGACGTGATCGAGACCCCGCCCGGGACGCACCCCCAGCCGAAGGCGATGCCGGACGTCGACGTATACGCGCTCACTCACAACGAGACGTCGACGGGCGTGATGATGCCCGTGGCTCGGCCCGCGGGAGCCGAGGGCCTCGTCGTCGTCGACGCGACCTCGGCGGCGGGGGGGCTCCGCGTCGACCCCCGCGAGTTCGACGTCTACTACTTCGCCCCGCAGAAGTGCTTCTCGGCGGACGGGGGCCTGTGGGTGGCCCTCTGCTCGCCGGCCGCGTTGCAGCGCATCGAGGCGGTCGCCGCTTCCGGACGGTGGGTCCCACCCTCGCTCGACCTGTCCATCGCGGTCGCGGAGTCGCGCAAGGACCAGACGTACAACACGCCTGCCCTGGCCACCCTGCTGCTGCTCGCCGACACGATCGGATGGATGAACGAGAATGGGGGCCTGGGCTGGGCGGCCTCCAGGTGCGAGGAGTCGGCGGCCATCGTGTACGGATGGGCCGAGGCCGTGTCATACGCGAGCCCGTTCGTGGCCGATCCGGCCGCGCGCAGCTCGGTGGTCGCGACGGTGGACCTCGACCCGGCGGTGGACGCCGCGACGGTGGCGGCCGTCCTGCGGTCCAACGGGATCGTGGACACGGAGCCCTATCGCAAGCTCGCGCGGAAGCAATTGCGGATAGGCTTGTACCCGGCCGTGGATCCGGACGACGTCCGTCGGCTCACCAACTGTGTGGAGATGGTCGTCGAAGCCTTGGGAGGGCCCTGAGTTGGAGACCAGGACAAGCGAGCGCCTGTCGCTCATAGCGTCGACGATCATCCTCATCATCGGGATGATGTACTGGTCGATCTCGGCCGCCGAGGATTCGCGTCAGCGGGCGGCCGCGGGCCGCGGTGAGGCTCGCGTGGCGGCTACGCCCATCCCGCAGGCGGAGACCGAGGAGCAGCTCACGGACGAGCAGGTCCTGGACATCCTCGGCGGAGGAGCCGGGACGCAGGGACCGTCCACCGGTCGGGATTCCGGACCGCGACCGACCGGACCGTCCGGCCCCCCGGGCCCGCCCGGACCGGGC
>DATLFR010000010.1 GCA_035540895.1 Actinomycetota bacterium
CCCGAGGAGACCCCGGCCCCCCCGGCGTCGAAGCGGTCCACGCAGGGGTGCCCCGAGGGGTTCTCCGGGAACCACGGACAGCACGTCTCCTCCGCCCCGAAGGACGGGACCTCCAGGTCCGAGGCGGCTCGCAGCGACTGCGGGAAGCCGGTCCGCCCCGAGCGCGAGAGCACGGAGGGCGACGAGGAACTGACGACTGCCGAGCGCGGCCCGAAGCCCGGACACGGGCAGGGAGCCGGCCGGGGTCAGGGGTCCGGTCGCGGTGAGGGGTCCGGTCGCGGGCAGGGACGCGGGCGCTAGGCCCGGGCGCGTCCGGACCCGTCGGCCACGTCGGGACGTCCGTCCACCCCGATACGGACCGGCACCCGCGCGGTGACGATGCTGTGGTCCGGCATCACGCCGATCCGTAGGATCATCGACTCGCGTCCGGCCGCCGAGGGCGACGTGAACACGAAGTTGCCCAGCGAGTAGGCGACGACCGCCCCCTTCATCCGGACGACCGGCTGGAGGCGGTGCGGGTGGTGCCCCACGATCACGTCGGCGCCCGCGTCCACGAGCGTGCGGGCGAGCCCGACCTGGACCGGGTTCGGCGCGGTGTGGGTCTCGGTCCCCCAGTGCACGACGACCACCGTCACGTCCGACGCCCGCTCCGCCTCCCGGACCGACGCCACGAGACGCGCCTCGTCGTACGCGCTCGCCACGCCGGGGAGCCGGTCGGTGGCGGCGAAGTTGTGCGGGAGCACCCGCGTCGCGGCGACGAACCCGAACCGGATGCCCCTGCGCTCGATGTAGACGGGCTCCCACGCGCTCTCGATGTCCTCTCCGCCGCCGACCGCCTCGATGCGGTTGTCACGCAGGTGGCGGAGGGTGTCCGAGAAGGCGTCGCGTCCGAAGTCGACGGCGTGGTTGTTCCCCAGCGACGCGATATCCACCCCGGCCCGGCGCATCGCGCCCAGCGAGGAGGGACGACCGCGGAAGGTGAACTCCTTCGGCTCGGGGGCGCCGCGCTCCGAGATGGTGCATTCGAGGTTCACGAGGGCGATGTCCGCGGCCGCGAGCACGGGGGCGACCCCCGTCCAGAGGTGGTCGGGTCCGCGCGCGGCGATCGTGTCCAGCAGTCGGCCGCCCAGGTTGACGTCTCCCACCGCCGCGAGCTCCACCGCGTCCGCCGGTAGGTCGTCCATGAAGGGCTCGGGCCCGTCCTCGGGCACGCGTCCGGGCGTCGGCTTCGGGGTGGGGGCGAGATCGAGGGAGACCGCGACCGGCTGGACGCCGGTCTCGGTCCGGGCCGTGGGAGCCCCCGTGCCCCCGCTCGTGATCCCGAGCAGCGAGCAGAAGAAGCTGAACGCCAACGCGACGCCGATCCGCACCCGTCCCCCTTCTCAGCCTTGCAGGTGATGGTAGACCCGCTCGGCGACGAGCAGTGCGAACAAGGTACCCGCACCCGCCGCCACGTAGGACCACCGGACCACGCGCCCGTCCCGCGCCGAGGTTCGCTCGAGCAGGGCGACCGCCGTGACGGCGAGGGTGAGCCCGGCCGACAGGAAGATGGCCAGGTGCAGCAGCCCTTCGAAGAGTCCTACTCCGTGGTCCACCTACCCCTTCACCGCCCCTAGACGGACGTGGGCTCCCTCCCAGGCGGGGTCGGGGGCCGGGTGGTCCAGCCGGTGGTGCACACCGCGGCTCTCGGTCCGTATCCGGGCCGCCCGGCACACGATGGAGGAGGTCAGCGCGGCCAGCGCGAAGGCGCGCGAGGACCCTTCGGCCAGCGATCCGACGGCCTCGGCTGTCTCCCGGAGCGAGGCGTCCGTCCGGGAGAGACCGGCTCCGGCCCACATCGCGGCGCGTAGCTCGTCCCAGGGCTCCCCCCCTTCGGGCACCGGGTCGACCCCGGCGGGGGGGCCGGGCACGCCGGGCGGGGCCTCCCGAGCGAGGGCGATCGCCGCCCGACGTCCGAAGACGACCGCCTCGGTCAGGGAGTTGCCGGCCATCCGGTTGGCGCCGTGCACGCCGGTACCCGCGCACTCCCCCGCCGCGTAGAGGCCGTCGAGCGACGTCCGCCCCCACAGGTCGGTGGCCACCCCTCCCAGGAGGTAGTGGGCGGCGGGGGTGACCGGCACCGGCTCCCGGACCGGGTCGAACCCGGCCCGGCGTACGGCGGCCACGACGTTCGGGAAGCGCCGCTCGAGGCGGTCGGCCCCCACCGGCCTCATGTCCAGGACGGCCGGTCCGGCGGCGGCTATCGCGCGCGCCACGACGTCGCGGGGCGCGAGGTCGCGGTCCGGATGGACGCCGTCCATGAGCGGCCACCCGTCCGGACCGAGCAGGGTCGCGCCGTCGCCCCGGAGCGCCTCCGTGAGCAGGGCCCGCTGGGTGCCGTCTCCGACGCCGAGCGCGGTCGGGTGGAACTGGACGAACTCCAGGTCGGTGGTCGCCGCTCCGGCTTCCGCGGCCAGCGCTATCCCGTCTCCGGTGGACAGGTCCTCGTTCGTGGTGGACGCGTAGAGGGCGCCGCACCCCCCGGTCGCGAGCAGGACCCCGCGCGATCGGATCGCCAAGGGCCCCTCCGGAGTGGACACCACGGCTCCCACGCAACGGCCGTCGAGGACGCTCAACGAGACCGCGCCGCCCGTCACCCGGGTGGCCCGACGACGGGCGTGTGGGACGAGCGCCCGCATGAGCTCCCGCCCGGTGGCGTCGGCCGCGTGAACGGACCTGTGCACCGACTGTCCGCCCTCCCGGTGCAGGTCGAGGGCGCCCTCGGGGGTTCGGTCGAACTCGCACCCCAGGCCCATCAGCGCCTCGAGCGCGGAGGGGGCCTCCGAGACGAGGACCTCGACCGCGGCCGGGTGGCACGCCCCGGCGCCCGCGCGCAGGGTGTCCTGCGCGTGGAGCTCGGGGGAGTCGTCGGGTCCGACGGCGACGGCCATGCCGCCCTGAGCCAGGGGAGACGAGCCCGACCGCCTAGCCGTCCCCTTGTCCACCACGACGACCTCCCAGTCGTCGGGCAGGTGGAGCACGGCGAACAGTCCGGCGAGTCCGCCGCCGATCACGAGGGCGTCCGTCTGCATACCTCAGCCTCGCACAGGCCCTCCACGCGTCGAGGACCCACCGCACCACGGGGGCCCGCCGCGGCCGGATGGCTCGTGCGACCTCGAGCCGCGTAGGCTCTGCGGGTCCGCAGACGTCCGAGGGGGCGGGGCATGACGTCGAGAGCCGTCCTGATCACGGGCTGCTCGACCGGGATCGGTCGGGCCACGGCCGAGCGCATGGCGCGCAACGGGTGGACCGTCTACGCGTCCGCCCGCCGTCTCGAGACGATCTCCGACCTCCGGGGGTGCCGCACCCTCGCCCTCGACGTCTGCGACGAGGGGTCGATGCGCGCGGCCGTCGAGCAGGTCGAGCGGGAGCAGGGCGCCGTCGGGGTGCTGGTGAACAACGCGGGGTACGCCCAGGACGCAGCCTTCGAGTCCGTGCCGATGGACGAGGTCAGACGGCAGTTCGAGACGAACGTGTTCGGGCTCGTCCGGCTCACGCAGCTCGTCCTCCCCGGGATGCGGCGTCAGCGCTGGGGCCGGGTGATCAACGTCTCGAGCATGGGGGGCCGCCTCACGCTGCCCGGGGCCGCGTACTACCACGCCACGAAGCACGCCGTGGAGGCCCTCTCGGACGCCCTCCGCTACGAGGTCGCTCCGTTCGGCGTCCGCGTTTCGGTGATCGAGCCCGGGCTCATCAAGACCGCCTTCGGACGGACGGCCGCGGCCGCGGTGCAGGGCGTGGATCAGACCGACGACCCGTACGCCGCGTTCAACCAGGGCGTGGCCGCGATGCTGATGCGGGCGTACGAGGGCCCGCTGTCGGTCTTCGCGTCCGGTCCGGGCTCCACCGCCCGCGCGATCGAGCACGCGGCGAGCTCGAGGCTCCCCAGGACCCGCTACCGGGTCACGCTGGGAGCCCGGTCGCTGCTCATGACCCGCCGGCTCCTCCCCGACCGCGCGTGGGACACGCTCCTCAAGCTCGTCTACCCGACCCCCCGGCCGTGACGGAGGCCTCCTGGATCCTGCTCGCCGCGGCGGCGGCCTGCGCGGGGTTGGACTGGATAGCCGTGGCCAGGCGCGACGAGCGCCTCGAGTACGTGTTCAAGCCGCTCGCGCTGGTCGCGCTGGTCGGGGTCGCTGCGACCCTGGAGCCGGTCCATGCCGACCAGCGGCGGTGGTTCGTCGTCGCGCTCCTGCTCTCACTGGGCGGCGACGTGTTCCTGATGCTCCCCGACCGCTTCCTCCCGGGGCTCGCCGCTTTCCTCGGGGCGCACCTCGCCTACGTGGCGGGACTGCTCCCCCACACCGGCTCGTTCCCCCAGGCCTGGTCGGGCGCCCTGGGCGTGGCGGCGATCGCGGCCTTCATGACCTGGCTCGTCCTGCCGGGGGTGCGCGCGCGGTCGAGGACGCTCGTCCTGCCCGTGGTCGGGTACGTGGTGGTGATCTCGCTGATGGTGGCCTCCGCCGGCGCGACCCTCAACCCGGTGGCGGCGGCCGGGGCCCTCGCCTTCTTCGCGTCCGACGGGCTCATCGCCTACACGCGGTTCGTCCACCCTCAGCCGTGGGCTCCCGTGACGATCATGGTCACGTACCACCTCGGCCAGGCCCTGCTCGTGCTCTCCCTCGCCTACGGCTGGACCTAGGAGCAGGGAGAGGCCGACAACCCGCGAATACGTACGGCAGGGGAAGCACCGAGGGCGAAAGGGGCTAACGATGCGCATCGTCACGTTCATGGCCGCGCTGCTCGTCACGCTGGGGGCCGGGCCGGCCGCACTCGCGCACCACGACCCGACTCACGGCGTCGCGCCGCACACCGTCGGGGACCGTCCGACCGCGATCCACCCGGTCGGCGTCGGCACCCCGCACCCCTACCCCGCCGAGGAGGAGCTGTCCTACGAGATCCGGGTGCCCGGGGTCGATTCGCTCTCCCTGCACTTCGAGAGGTACGAGGTGGAGGGGTTCTACGACCACTTCGCCGGCGAGTGCTGGGGCGGGTCGATCACCATCTCGGACGCTTCCTCCGGGATCGTCCTGGAGCAGATCTGCGGCACGTACGTCGTGGGTCAGGACCGGCACCTGCACGGGAACGACTTCTGGACCGCCGACCTCGCGACCGACCACGTCCAGCTCACGTTCTCGACGGGCTCCCCGTGGCGCGAGCAGTACGGGTTCGACATCTACGAGGTCGCCTCGAACGGCGCGCGGCCCGTGGCCTCGCTCCCCTACTCGTCGCAGGTGAGCGGGTCGGTCAACCCGCAGGTCCAGTACGCGGTCGACCCGTTCGACCCGGCCTCGAGCACCGCATCCGCTCAGCTGGGGGCCGGCGCGGGCTACGGGGATACCTCGTTCGCGTTCGACGTCTCGCTCGAGCACGGCCGCTACTACGACTGCAGCCTCTACTGCATGGAGCGTGAGGGGTCCCGGGCCCGGGCCGGGGCGGGCTTCACCGCCGGCGGCCAGAGCCTCGACCTCGGCGGGCAGCTCGCCCTCCCGCGCGACCCGGAAGGTCCGGGGGGGTACGGGGCGCCGGAACCGAGCGGCCGGTGCGCGCGCAACGGGGACGCCTGCCTGTGATGCGGCGGCTGTCCGTCGCGGCCCTGGTGGCCCTCCTCGTGACAGGCGGTACCGCGGGCACCGCGCGCGCGCAGGAGGCGGGCGCGCCGCTGCCCTGGTGGCAGGGGCGTCCCGTCCCGACGATGCGGGCGCTGCACACGGTCCACTTCCACGACGCCCAGACCGGCTGGGCCGGGGCGGACGACGGGATCGTCTACCGCACGCAGGACGGGGGCAGGACCTGGGAGGCCCGCCACACCGGGTTGTTCCACCCGGTGACGATCATGGACTGGATCGACGGCGAACGCGGCTGGGCGGGCTCGGTCGATAGCGGGATAGCCACCACGAGCGACGGCGGGCGGACCTGGAGGCTGCTCGCGGAAGGGGATATGGCCGGGTGGTTCCTGGACATGAACTTCGTCGACCACCTCGAGGGGTACGCGTCCGGCCGCTCTCCCATCTTCTTCGGCTACGCCGCGCGGACCGTCGACGGCGGCGAGACGTGGGACGGCATCACCGTGCAGCACGAGAACATCGCCCGGATCCAGGAGAGCGTGCACAAGAGGGTGCAGGTCTCGAGCGACCGGGCAACGCTCTGGCTGTTGACCTGGCTGTGGGTGGACGGCGACGGCGTGTCGATCAGCCGGGACGGCGGGGAGACGTGGCGATTCGTGTCCATCCCGTCCGCCGGAGGGCTCTCGGACCTGGCGTTCGCGACCGACGAGGTCGGCGTGGCCGTGGGTCGCCTGGGCGATATCCACCGCACGACCGACGGTGGGGAGACCTGGCTGCAGGCGGTCTCGCCACCCGTCCCCGGCCTGCGCGACGTGGAGTTCGTCGACGCCACGCGCGGGTGGGCGGTAGGTGACGCGGGGACGGTCCTGGCGACCGTGGACGGCGGCCTGACCTGGGCCCCCGAGACCGCTGGTACCTCGTCCAACCTGTCGGACGGGGCGTTCCTCCCGGGGGGCGCCGGGTGGACCGCGGGTCCGGCCGGCGAGGTCCGTCACCGGGCTCCCACGACCACGACGGGCGACCTGGTCGACGCGGTCGGGGTCCCCACGGGGGAGCCGAGGCCGCCGATCGTGGTCGCGGGGGACGAGGACTTCGACTCCCCGCTCTCCGGGGTCCGATCCGGCTCCGGGACGGCGGAGGACCCCTATGTGATCGAGGGCTGGGACGTGGTCCCGGTCGGGGCCGACGGCATCACCATCGCCGGGACGACCGCCCACGTGGTGATCAGAGGCAACCGCGTGCACGACGCGCCGGGGAACGCGGCCGCCATCCGGCTGGTCGACGCGGCGAACGTGACCGTGGAGGGCAACGTGATCGATCGCACCGCCCAGGGGGTGGCCGCGGCCGGGGGCGGCCCGCTGCGCATCGCCTCGAACTCGATCTCCCGCACGAGCAGCGACGGCGTGGAGGTGAACCTCACGAGCGGCGTCACCATCGAGGCCAACTCGATCCTGCGGGCGGGCGCGAACGGGATCGAGACCTCATCCGTCCGGGAGCCGCGTGTCACCTCGAACGAGGTGCGCGCGGCGAGGCTGGCCGGGGTCAGGGTGTCCGGGGGTCCGGACGCGGTCGTCCGGGGGAACCGCGTCGAGGACGCCCAGGACGGCGTGTCCGGGGTGGGCGTCGACCGCGCCGGGGTGCGGGACAACACGGTCTCGCTGGCCGGGCGCCACGGGATCTCCGTGCAGGCCTCCGCGCAGACCTCCGTGGCGGACAACCACCTGGCCCGCAGCGGGCAGGCCGAGATCCTCGTCGGCCAGGGCGCCGTGGAGGTCACCGTGGAAGGCAACTCGATCAAGCCGCGGCAGGACGGGGTCCGCCTCAGCCAGGACACCCGCACGGTCGTGCGCGACAACACCATCGAGGGCGGCTCCCACCGGGCGATCTCGGCAGCACGGTCTACGCAGCCGCTGATCGCGAACAACACCGTCAACGGGTCCATCACGGCCATCCGGCTCGACACGGGGACGATCGGGGGCCGGGTGCTCGAGAACGTCACCACGACGCGGCTGTGGGGGATCTCGGTCGAGGACGGCTCGCACGCCAACCTGGTCGAGGCGAACACGGTGAACTCCTCGTCCACCGAATCGATCTCCTCCACCATCCACTTCGGGCTGAACGTGTCAGGCGCGTCGCACGACAACGTCCTGCGGGGGAACCTGGTCTCGGCGGCCTGGAACGGGATCGAGGTCTGGGGCGGCTCCCTGCGGACCCGCATCGAGTCCAACGAGGTGAACGCCACCTTCTTCGACGGTATCCGCATCGAACAGGGCGCGACGGACACGGTCGTCAGCGGCAACACGGTCACCGCCCTCCGCGACGCGATCAGGATCTGGGGGCTGAGCGACCGGAGCCGCGTCGTCTCCAACGTGGTGCTCCAGGCCGGCGAGTCGGCGGTGTCGATCCTCTCCTCCAGCGACCTCGTCGTCTCCGACAACGAGATCCGGGGCGCGGCGGTCGGGTTCGTCTCCGAGGGCACCTGCGTCTACGACCTCAGCCGGTGCGACTCGGCCCGGAACGAGCTCAGTTCGAACTCCTTCGCCGGGATCACCGGGACGGCGGTGAGGCTGAGCGTCCCGGAGCATTGGGCGGGCCGCACCACCGGCCTGCGCGTGATCGACAACTCGTTCTCCGGGCCGGGTGACGCCGTAGAGGCGACCGACGCGGTCGGGCTGGTGATGAGCGGCAACAACCTCGCCGTCTCCGGGGCCGGGCTGAGGGCGAACGGCTCGGACGTGGACGCACGCGGCAACTGGTGGGGGGCCGCCAACGGACCGTCCGGCATCGGCCCGGGGTCCGGTGCCGCGATCGCCGTGACCGGGCTGGGGAGCGTGCTCTTCGACCCGTGGCTCGTGGAGCCGAACCCGTCGGCCGGGTGAGGCTGGCTCCCTAGGGAGCCAGCGCCGCACGCAGGAACGCGACCAGCTCCTGAGGCGGCGGCTCCCGGCCGTCCATCAACACCCGGCGGACGGACGACTCGGTCAGGTGGCCGACGATGGCCGAGTACACCGTGAGCAGGGCTGCGCGGGGGTCCTGGCGCCGGACCTCCCCCGCCTCCATCGCCGCCTCGAGCCAGGCGACCGCCGCGTCGACGAGCGGACGCAGGGCCTCGGCGACGATATCGGACAACGGGGGCCCGGCCCTCGCCACCTCGCGGATCAGCGCCACCACCTCCGGACGGGAGGAGGCCAGGTCGTGGACCGCGCCGACGATGTTCGTGAGCCGGTCGAGCCCCCCCGGGTCGTCCTCGCGCAGGGACCCGTCCAGCGTCTCGAACACCTCGCCGGCGGCGTGCAGGGAGGCGGCGGCGAACAGGTCCTCCTTCGACGGGAAGTGGTAGAGGAGACTCTGCTTGCGGATACCCGCTCCCTGAGCCACGTCGTCGAGGCTCGTCGCCGCGTAGCCGCGCTCGCCGAAGGCACGCAGCGCCTCGGCCACCACCCGCTGCTTCGTCTGCTCCCCCGAGGTTCGTGGCATTGGACACCCCCGCGTCGGACCCGGATAATCTACCGGATGGTAGACATCCCGAACGGACTGGCCGGCTCCCGCATCCTCGTGACGGGGTCCACCGGCTTCCTGGGCACGGCGCTCGTCGCCAAGATCCTGCGCTCGGTCCCCCAGGTGGAGGAGGTCCTGCTCCTCGTACGGTCCAAGCCGGGAGCCCCGGCTGCGGACCGGGTCCGCCGCCGTGTCCTCGGCAACAACGCCTTCGCGGACCTTCGCTCCCGCGACGACTGGGAGGCGTTGTCCTCCAAGGTCCGCACCCTCGACGGTGACCTGCGCAGCGACGGCCTGGAGCTCGGCGACGACGACCGGGCCTCCCTGGGCCAGGTCGACCTCGTCGTCCACTCGGCGGCCTCGGTCGCGTTCGACGCCCCCATCGACGAGGCGTTCGACACGAACCTCCTCGGCTCCCTGCGGCTCATCGACGCGCTCATCGACGCGGGCGCGGCCCCTCGCCGCCACATCCACGTCTCCACCGCCTACGTGGCTGGGCTCACGAAGGGAACCGTGCCCGAGGGGCCGTGGACGGACACGCCCGGACGCCCGCGCGTCGACTGGCGGGCCGAGCTGGCCGCGGCTCGGACCGCCCGCGAGCGGACCGAGGCCGACTCCCGAACGCCCGAGCTCCTGAAGCGCTTCCACGCGAAGGCGAAGCGCGACCTCGGCCCGGCGGGAGCGCCCAGCGTGGGAGCGCGCGCCGAGCAGCTCCGGCGCGACTGGGTGAGCGACCGGTTGATCGAGCTGGGACGGGCGCGCGGTCAGGCGCTCGGCTGGCCCGACGCCTACGCGTTCACGAAGGCGTTGACCGAGCTGGCCATCTCGGAGCGGGACCTGCCGTTCCCCGTGACGGTCCTGCGCCCGAGCATCATCGAGTCGGCGCTGCGGGAGCCCTTCCCGGGCTGGATCCGCGGGTTCCGCATGGCCGAGCCGATCTTCCTGATGTACGGGCGCGGTGCGCTGACCGAGTTCCCCGGGATCCCGGACGCGATCGTCGACGTCGTCCCGGTCGATATCGTCGTCAACGCGATCCTGGCCGTGCTGGCCGACCCTGCCCCCCCCGACTTCGTCCACGCCGCCACCGGCTACCGCAACCCGATGCGCTACCGCGACCTCGTGAGGTGGACGCACGACTACTTCCACGAGAACCCCTACCTGGACGAGGACGGACAGCCGATCCTCCCCGAGCTCTGGAGGTTCCCCGGCGCCCGCAAGGTGCACAGCCGCATCCGGTGGGGCCGCCGCGCGCTGGACGCGGCCGCCCGCGTGGTGGAACGGCTCCCAGGCGACGTACTCCAGGAGGCCTCCGACCGGATCGACCTGCGCCGCACCGAGCTCGAGCAGGCGGCCAAGTACGCCCAGCTGTACGGCGCCTACGCCGAGGTGGAGACGGTCTTCGACGACCACAACCTGCTCGCCCTGCACGACGACCTTCCCGCCCCTCAGCGCGACGGATTCCAGATGGACCCGGCGGCGATCGACTGGAGGGTGTACCTGCAGGAGAACCACCTGCCGGAGATCACCCGCAGGCGGGGGACGGTCCGTCGTCGCCCGCGGCGCGCCCCGGTCTCGACCGTGACCCCGGGGGGGCCCGAGGTGCTCGCCGTCTTCGACCTCGAGGGGACGGTCCTGGGCACGAACGTCGTCGACACCTACCTGTGGATCCGCCTCGCCGCCTCTCCCCGGTCCGAGTGGTCGCGGCGGGTCCTCCACCTGGCCCGGCAGGTCCCCGAGCTGGTCGCGACCGACAGACGGGACCGCGGGGAGTTCCTGCGCCGGTTCTACCGCCGCTACGAGGGGGCGTCCGTCGAAGAGATGGCCGCGATCGCCCACGACGCGTTCAACACCTTCCTGCTCCCGCGCAGCTTCCCGGGCGCGTTGCGCCGGGTCCGGGAGCACCGCGACGCCGGACACCGGGTGGTCTTCCTCACCGGCGCCCTGGACTTCACGGTCGAGCCGATGCGTCCCCTGGCGGACATCATCGCCGCCGCCCGGCTCGCCACCGACGGCCGCGGCCGGTACACCGGCGACCTCGTCGAGGTGCCGCTGGCCGGCGACGCCCGGGCCGCCTACCTCCGCCGTCTCGCCGGCGAGATCGGCGCTCACCTCCCAGCCTCCTACGCGTACGGCGACTCGATCTCCGACCTCCCCATGCTCGAGAGCGTCGGCAACCCGGTCGCCGTCAACCCCGACCACCGGCTCGCGAGGATCGCGCGCGACAGGCGCTGGGCCGTGGAGCGATGGGGTCCGGAGCGCAACCTGCCGCGGTTCCCCACCCCGGGTGCGAGCGGCGCCACGTGGGAGCCGGGGGAGCTGGTCCGATGATCGCGCTGACGTTCAGCCGGTCCGTCCCCCGCTACCTGGCCTCCCGGGCGGCCGGACGGGTGGCTCCCGGACTGGTCGCCTCCACCCTCGCCCCGCTGAAGCTCGGACACGTGGACGAGCCGGATCTGCCCGGACCCGGGTGGGCCCGGCTCACGCCGACCCTGGCCGGCATCTGCGGGTCCGACCTCGCCATGGTCCACGGCCACGCCTCTTTCTACTTCGGACCCCTCGTCTCGATGCCGTTCGTCCCCGGGCACGAGGTGGTCGGGGTGCTCGCCGACGACTGCGAGGACCTGCCCGCCGGGACGCGCGTGGTGCTCGAGCCCGTGCTCGCGTGCGCGGCGCGCGGGATCGACCCGCCGTGCGCGGCGTGCGGGTCCGGGCACGTGGGCTCGTGCGAGCGCACCGCGAACGGACACGTCGCCCCCGGCCTGCAGACCGGGTTCTGCGCGGACACCGGCGGCGGATGGGGAGAGGTCCTCGTCGCCCACCGGTCCCAGCTGCACGCGCTCCCCGCCGAGCTGTCCGACGAGGCCGCCGTGCTCGTGGAGCCGCTCGCCTGCGCGGTCCACGCCGTCCTGCGCGCGGGCGTCCTCGAGGGCGACACCGTCCTCGTGACGGGGGCCGGCACGATGGGCCTGCTGACGGTCGCTGCGCTGCGCGACCTGGCTCCCGGGGCGCGGGTGATCGCCGCCGCGAAGCACCCGGTCCAGAAGCGTGAGGCGCGACGGCTGGGCGCCGACGAGGTCTGCGACCCCGCCTCCGCCACCCGACACGTCCGGCTGGCCACCCGCGCGCTCATGCACGAGCCCGAGCGCGGTCAGCCCTGGCTGGCCGGAGGCGCGGACGTCTCCTTCGAGTGCGCGGGGAACCCCGTCGCCCTGGACACCTGCCTCCGCGCGACGCGCGCGCGGGGACGGGTCGTGCTGGTCGGGCTCCCGGGAGCGTCGACGATCGACCTGGCCCCCGTCTGGCACCGGGAGCTCGAGCTGGTGGGCGCGTACACCTACGGACGGGAGACCGGCGGCGCCCACACCTTCGACCTCGCGATCGACCTCGCCCGGCGTATCGACCTGACCCCCCTCGTCTCGGCGCGCTACCCGCTGTCCCGCTACGCCGAGGCGATAGACCACGCGACCGACGCGGGACGGCTCGACTCCGTGAAGGTGGTGTTCGACCTTGCGCGCTAGACCCGGGCTCGTGTACGAGACCGACCGGCGGACCCCCCCGGTCCTGTTCCACTACGGGGAGGGGTTCCGGCTGGAGACCCTGCCGGCCGGCTCCCGCATCGTGTACCCCCCGGAGCCGGTCCCCGCGCTGCGAGACGAGCGCGGAGCGATCGCGCGCGCCCTGGACGAGCCCTTCGAGATGGAACCCCTCCGGGCGCTCCTGCGTCCGGACATGAAGCTCACGATCGCGTTCGACGACATCTCCCTGCCCCTGCCCCAGATGCGTCAGCCGGACATCCGCCAGCTCGTGATCGAACAGGTGGTGCAGCTGGCTGCGGAGGCGGGCGTGGAGGACGTCGAGCTGATCGTCGCGCAGTCCCTGCACCGCAAGATGACTCCGGCCGAGATCCGGCGGGCCGTCGGGGACAGGGTCTTCCGCGCCTTCTGGCCGGAGCGTCTGCGCAACTTCGACGCCGAGGACCCCGACGACCTGGTCTTCGTCGGGACGACCGACCACGGCGAGGAGGTCGAGCTCTGCAAGCGGGCGATGGAGTCGGACCTGCTCGTGTACGTCAACATCAACCTCGTCGCGATGGACGGGGGGCATAAGTCCGTGCCGGTCGGCCTGGGAACCTACCGGTCCCTCCGCCACCACCACAACGTCAAGACGCTCCTCGACTCGAACTCGTACATGGACCCGCGCCACTCCGCCCTGCACCGGTCGACGGAGCGGATGGGTAGGTTCCTCGCCGACAAGCTGAAGATCTTCCACATCGAGACGACCTTGAACAACGAGGCCTTCCCGGCCCCGTACGACTTCCTGTCGAAGCGGGCGTTCGAGTGGTCCTTCCGCGACCAGGCCACCTACCTCGCCCTCTCCTCGGGCCTGAAGCGCATGAAGCCGGCCACGAAGCGCAAGCTCTTCCACTCGATCGAGGCCCCTCACCGGATGACGAGCGTGCAGGCCGGCCAGACGGACGCCGTCCATGCCGAGACGCTGCGCAACGTCCACCGCCAGCAGCTGGTGCCCGTCCAGGGCCAGACGGACATCCTCACGATGGGGATCCCGTACGTCGGCCCCTACAACGTGAACTCGGTCCTGAACCCGATCCTCGTCGTCTGCATGGGCCTGGGTTACTTCTTCAACCTGTACCGGGGAGCGCCGCTGGTCCGGCCGGGGGGCGTCGTCATCCTCGCCCACCCGACCGAGCGCGAGTTCCACCCGACCCACCACCCGTCCTACATCGACTTCTTCGACCGGGTGCTCGCGGAGACGACCGATCCGGCCGAGATCGAGAAGCGGTTCGAGGCCGACTTCGCCTCCGACCCGTGGTACCGACACCTGTACCGCAACTCGTACGCCTACCACGGCGTCCACCCGTTCTACATGTGGTACTGGGCGGCTCACGCGATGGACCACCTGGGCGACGCGATCTTCCTGGGCGGCGATCCCAAGACGGTCCGCAGGCTCGGCTTCCGCAGCGCCTCGACGCTCGACGACGCGCTCGAGATGGCGAAGCAGACGGTGGGCCTGCACCCGTCCATCACCCACCTGCACTGCCCGCCGCTCTTCCTGCCGGAGGTCACGCCCTGAGCGAGCTGCGGCGGATCGCCCGCGGGTACCGCTGGGGTCGTCCGTCCCCCCGCCACCCGGCCC
>DATLFR010000011.1 GCA_035540895.1 Actinomycetota bacterium
CGCCCGGCCCCCACCCGATGGACGGCGCTGGTGCCCTCGCGTTCGCCAGAGCTCGGTACGGCATGCCCGGGGGAGACTTCGGACGCAGTGAGAACCACGGGCGCTTGCTGCTGGACGGTCTGGCCAAGTTCCGGGCCGAGACGTCCGGGAACCCGCTGCGGCTCATGGACTGGCTCAACACGTTCCGGGACGTCGTCTCGACCAACGTGCCCCCGGGCGAGCTCCTGCGTCTCTCCCTGCTCGGAAGGCGCATGGACCCCGCGGCCATCCGCAACGTCGTGCTCCCGGGCCGCCCGGGGACCGCGGGTCGGGAGAGCGTCGTCTTCCTCGACCCTCACGCCCACACGATCCTCGCGTCGATCCGCGACGACGCGGTGGTATGAGCGGGGCGCCGGCGCTTCGCGCCGGCGCCCCGCGTGCATACGTGGGTGCTACAGGAACGCGGGCCCGAACACGAGGGCCACGATCGTCATCACCTTGATGAGGATGTTCATGGCGGGACCGGACGTGTCCTTGAACGGGTCCCCCACCGTGTCGCCGACGACGGCCGCCTTGTGCGGCTCGCCGCCCTTGCCGCCATGCGCTCCGGCCTCGATGTACTTCTTGGCGTTGTCCCAGGCGCCTCCGGCGTTCGCCATGAAGATGGCGAGCAGGAACCCGGTGACGAGGGCGCCGGCCAGGAACCCTCCCAGCGCCTCGACGGACACGAACCCGATGGCGAGCGGCAGGATCACCGCGAGCGCCCCGGGGAGGACCATCTCGCGCAGCGCGGCGCGCGTCGAGATGTCCACGCACTTGGCGTACTCGGCGCGAACGCCCTCCCGCCCCTCACGCAGGCCCGGGATGTCGCGGAACTGCCGACGTACCTCCTCGATCATGGCGTACGCGGCCCGTCCGACCGACTTCATCGTCAGCGCGGCGAACACGAACGGGGTGACCGCGCCCAGGAACAGCCCGCCGGTCACCTCGACGTTCTGGATATCGATCGACGGGAGTCGCACGGTCACCGAGAACGCCTTGAAGAGCGCGAGCGCGGTGATGGCGGCCGAGCCGATCGCGAACCCCTTCGCGATGGCCGCGGTGGTGTTCCCGAGGGAGTCGAGCGAGTCGGTGACCTGCCGCACCTCCGGCGGGAGGTGCGCCATCTCGGCGATACCGCCTGCGTTGTCGGCGATCGGTCCGTACGCGTCGACCGAGACCACGATCCCGGTCGTCGCGAGCATCCCGATCGCGGCGAGCGAGACCCCGTACAGCCCGCTGTCCGCGATCTGCGGCATGGCCATGTCCCCGAACCAGTACGAGAGCCCGATGGCCGCCACCACGAGGATGGCCGCGGGAGCCGCGGAGAGCATCCCGTCCGCCACCCCGCCGATCACGACGGTCGCGGGACCGGTCTCGGCCTGCGCCGCCAGCCGCTTCACCGGCCGGTGGTGGTCGGAGGTGAAGTACTCCGAAGTGAACCCGATCGCCCATCCGGTCACGAGGCCGACGACCATCGTGCCTGCGAGCCAGAGCGGGTTCCCGATCTCGGGGATCCCACCGAATAGCCAGTAGGCGCCCCCGATCGTGAAGAGAGCGGCCAGGGCCATCCCGATGTTGGTCCCCCGGTGCAGCTGCGCGGCGAAGTTGGTCGACCGCGCACTGCCGCGCACGAACATCGCGCCGATGATCGAGGCGACCATCCCGACCGCGCCGATGAGCAGCGGGTACAGGAACGTGGCCTCCTGCAGGCGCTGCGGGTACCCCGCGAAGACGAGGGACGCGAGCACGATCGGCGCGACGAGCGACCCCGCGTAGGACTCGAACAGGTCGGCTCCCATGCCGGCGACGTCCCCGACGTTGTCCCCGACGTTGTCGGCGATCGTGGCCGGGTTGCGCGGGTCGTCCTCCGGAATCCCCGCCTCCACCTTCCCGACCAGGTCGGCTCCCACGTCGGCGGCCTTCGTGTAGATCCCACCACCGATGCGGGCGAAGAGAGCGATGGACGAGGCGCCGAGACCGTACGTCGCGACCACCTGGAAGGCGTTCTCCACCTGCAGGACCCGGACGAACAGGATGTACGCCCCGGCGATGCCGAGGAGACCGAGCCCGGCCACCGTGAAGCCCA
Organism: Actinomycetota bacterium; assembly: GCA_035540895.1. NCBI lineage: Bacteria > Bacillati > Actinomycetota > Actinomycetota bacterium. The sequence goes on from DATLFR010000011.1 coordinate 2,108, forward strand.
TCACCGCTCCGCCCCGGAACGCGAGCGGCAGGGCGACGGCGGCTCCCGTCCGGGCGCCCTGGGCGGTCCGGACGTTCGCCGCCGTGGCGATCCTCATCCCGATGAACCCAGCCACGGCCGAGGAGACGGCTCCCGCGACGTAGGCGATCGCACCCCACGGGCGTCCGTACTCCAGGACCACCGCGATGACGACCGCCATCACGACCACGAAGATGGCCACGGCCCGGTACTCCCGGCGCAGGAAGGCCATCGCTCCCTCGCGGATCGCCGCGGCGATCTCCTTCATCCGATCGGTGCCGGCGTCCGCTGCGTTCACGATCTTCGCGAACACAGCCGCCAGCACCAGCGCCGCGGCGGCGGCGCCTAGGCTTGCGTAAGGTACGGCGTCCAACCTTGCCTCCTTGCTGTCTGCCCGGCCCTAGGCGGACCGGTCCTGTACATCGGTCACGTACACGTCCCGGGCCACCTTGCTGCCGAGTACGCGGTCCTCGCCCGCGACCCTCAGCACGATCGGCCCGTCGAACGGCTGCTTGTCCCTGACCTCCACCCGGGCTCCCGGGTGCAGGCCCAGCCCATCGAGGAACTCGGCCACATCCGGCTGCACGGAGCCGGGGACGGCCACCGTGGCCACCTGACCCGGCTCGAGGTCGTACAGCTGCGGCAGATCCGGGAGCTCGGCCGCCTCCCGTTCGGGGATCGGGAACCCGTGCGGGCATGCCGACGGCCGGTCGAGCACCTCGTACAGGCGGTCCTCGACCTCCTGGGGCAGGTCGTGCTCGAAGGTCCTGGCCAGGCGGTCGGCCTCGTTCCAGGCGTAGCCGAGCAGGTCGGACAGGAACCGCTCGACGATCCGGTGCCGTCGGATGGCCGCCACCGCGGCGGCCCGCCCGCGCCGGGTGAGACCGACCCCGTGGTAGGGCCGGTAGTCGACGTAACCCCGGTCCGAGAGCCGCTTCAGCAGCCCCGTCACGGTGCCCGGGGAGACGCCGAGACCCTCCGCCAGGGCCCCCGTGTGCGCCTCGTCCCCCGCCCGCGTGAGCCGGTAGATGGCTTTCAGCGCCTCGCGGTCTGGCTTTGAGAGCTCCTGCACGCTGTTTTTGCCCATACGAAATCTGAATCTAGGGGGATCGGGACTCGCTCGGCAACCGCAGCGCTGCCGAGGTCCGTCCCCGGCCATACCCTGGCCTCGTGATCGAACCGGACCCGTTCGTGGGCACCCTGAAGGCCCATCCCGACTACGAGGGACAGGTAGTCGTCCACCACCGCGCGCCACCCCGCCCCCCGGCGTTCGCCGACCTCGCCCGGCCCCTGCCCGAGGTCGTTCGCCGCACGCTGGACAGGGCCGGGATCGAGCGCTTCTACACGCACCAGGCCGAGGCGATCGACCTGCTGCGGGACGGGACCAGCACGGTGGTGGCCACCGGGACCGCCTCGGGGAAGTCGCTCTGCTACCACGTCCCTCTCCTCGAGGCGGTGGCGGAGGGCGGCGTCGGGCTCTACCTGGCTCCCACCCGCGCGCTCGGGACGGATCAGCTGCGTCAGCTCGGCCGGTTCGCCATGGACGGGCTGGTCGCCGACACCTACGACTCGGACACCCCCACCCACGTGCGCGCGTCGATCCGCGCCCACGCCACCTTCGTGCTGACGAACCCGGACATGCTCCACGTGGGGATCCTGCCCAACCATCACCGATGGGCGCGGTTCCTGCGTCGCCTGCGCATCGTCGTCGTGGACGAGGCGCATACGCTGCGGGGGATCTTCGGCTCCCACGTGGCGCTGGTCCTCAGGCGCCTGCGTCGCCTGGCCGCCCGCTACGGTTCGGACCCGGTCTTCGCGCTCGCTTCGGCGACGATCGGGAACCCGTCCGAGCACGCCTCGGACCTGGTCGGGCTCCCCGTCCGGGCGGTGACCGAGGACGGGGCCCCCACCGGGGAGCGCCACACGGTGTTCTGGAACCCACCGGTCGGCGAGGACGGCCGGCGAGCATCGTCCAACGCGGAGACGGCTGCGCTGCTCGAGGCGCTCGTCGTGAACGGCGCGCGCACGCTGGCGTTCTCGCGCAGCCGGCTGAACGCGGAGCTCGTCTCTCGGTACACGCGCGACCGGCTGCCCGACGAGATGGCGGAGGCCGTGGCTGCGTACCGGGCGGGCTACCTGGCCGAGGAGAGGAGGATCGTCGAGCAGGGCCTGGCGGACGGGACGCTGCTGGGCGTCTCGGCCACGAACGCGCTCGAGCTCGGCATCGATATCGGACACCTGGATGCAGTGCTGCTGAACGGCTTCCCGGGCACGGTGGCCTCCGCGCGCCAGCGGTCCGGAC
>DATLFR010000012.1 GCA_035540895.1 Actinomycetota bacterium
GACCCCGAGCCAGGAGAGCAGACGCTCGGTGTGGTCCCGCGTCGGGACGCGTTCCACCACGGTCGTCTCGCCCTCAGCGCCGAGGCCCGCCAGCAGGACGGCCGACTTCACCTGCGCGCTGGCCACCTCCATCTCGACCTCGGCTCCCCGCAGGTCGCCTCCGGACACGAGGATCGGGGGGTGGGAGTCGCGGCTCAGCAGCTGGACGTCGGCGCCCAGCGCCCGCAGGGGGCGAGCCACCCGGTCCATCGGGCGGCGGCGCAGGGACACGTCTCCGTCCAGGACGCTCGGGTAAGGACGGCGGGCGGCCAGACCCGCGAGGAGCCGCATCGTCGTCCCGGAGTTGCCGCAATCCAGGGTGACCTCGGGGACCTCCCAGGCGTCGATGCCGGGGCTGTCGACCGCGCCGTCCGCCTCCGCCCGCACCCCCCACGCACCCAGGCACTCGCGGGTAGAGGCGATATCGGCCCCCGGGCCGAGGCCGCGCACCCGGCTCGTGCCGGCGGCGCAGGCCGCGAGCATGAGTGCCCGGTGGCTGATCGACTTGTCACCCGGCGGTCGCACCGAGCCCGAGAGCTGGACGCCCCCGCGCACGACCAGGCTGGTCATCGCTCCCCCATCCGGACGACGCGATGGCCGCGGGCTCGCAGGGCATCCTCCGCTCGCGAGGCCGCGCCCTCCCCGTCCACGACGAGCCGGACCGCGCCCGCGGCCGGCCCGTGCTCCATCCACAGGTCCTCGATGTTGATGCCCGCGTCCCCCAGCGCGGTGGTCACGTCGGCCAGCACCCCGGCCCGGTCCTGAACCGGGACGTCGAGGGTGATCGGCCGGGTCGGACCGCGGCCCCCCTTGGCCGGGAAGCGCGCCTTCGCCTCCCTGGCCCGGGAGAGCAGGCCGTCCAGCCGGTCGAAGTCCCGGTCGACCAGCGCCCCTCGGAGATCGGACAGCTCCTCCCAGAACGCCTCGAGCTCGGCCAGGAGCGCATCGCGGTTGGCGGCGAGGATGTCGCGCCATATGGAGGGGTTGCTACCCGCCGTGCGGGTGACGTCGCGGAACGTCCCTGCCGCGGCCGTGAAGACGCGCTCGTCCCCCGCCCGTCCGGCGAGCGATGCGAGGGCGGTGGCGAGGGCGTACGGGAGGTGGCTCACCAGCGCGACCAGACGGTCGTGCGCCGACGGGTCGAGGGCGAGCGTCCGGGCTCCCAGCTCGCCGATCAGCGTGTTGACGGTCCGGAAGGCGTCGGTATCGGTGCGCTCGGTCGGGGTGAGGAGCCACAGGGCGCCCTCGAACAGGTCCGCCCGCGCGGCCTCCACGCCCTCCCCCTCCGTCCCGGCCATGGGGTGGCCGCCCACGAACGGGAGCCGGGGGCCCAGTATCGCCTCGGCGCCGCCCACGATCGGACCCTTCGTCGACCCGACATCGGTCACGACCGTTCCACTCTGGGCGGAGGCGGCCACGAGCTCGACGGTCGGGACGATCTGCCCCACCGGGGTGGCGATCACGACGATGTCGGCCTCCGCGACGGCGCTCGCCAGGTCGGCCGCCTCGTCCACCGCACCCAGGTCCCGAGCCCGCTCGAGCGCCTCCGCCGACCGGTCCACCCCGACGACGGTGGCGCCGATGCGCCGGAGCGCGAGCCCGAGCGACCCCCCGATCAGACCCACCCCGACGACCGCGACCCGACGCCCCGCCATCAGGCGGGGTCCGGTGGGTCGAGGAGCCGGGAGGCGTCGTTGAGGTAGACGGGTTGCGGACGCCGCTCGGCGTAGCAGTGCACGAGCACCCGGATGCAGCGTGGGACGGCGAGGCTGCTGGTGACGTCGAGCTCCCGCGCGCACAGGAGCGGGACATCGAGACCCATCAGGCGCGCGGCGGCGGCCGGGAACTCGGCGTGGATGTCGTCGGTAGCCGTGAACACGATGCTCACGAGGTCGTCTGGGGCCAGGTCGTTGCGGTCGAGCAGCTCCCGGAGCAGGGTTTGGGTGCCGGAGACGACGTCCTCGCGGGAGTCGGCGTCGATCGTCGTGGCGCCGCGCACGGCGTAGACCCTGGACATGGCGGCACCCAGTCTACGGGTCCACGTCCGCGACCCCGCCGGCGGCGGAGAGGAGCGCATGGACGTCCCTCGGGTCCAGCGGCCGGACCTCCCCGGGGGCGAGACCGGTGAGGTCGATGCCGCCGATCGATGTCCGGACGAGCTCCACGACGGGCAGGCCGACGGCGTCGAGCAGCCTCCGGACGAGGCGGTTGCGCCCCTCGGCGACGGTGAGCACGACCACGCTGCGGCCGCTGGGGGCGGCCGTGACCCGGACGTCGGTCGCCGCCGCCGGTCCGTCCTCGAGCTCCACGCCTGCGGTGAGGCGGGCGACGTGGCGGGGTCCGGCCGAGCCGCGGACCGTCGCCACGTAGGTCTTGGTCACCCCGTACCGAGGGTGGGTCAGCCTGTTCGCGAACCCCCCGTCGTTCGTCAGGAGCAGGAGACCGCTCGTGTCCATGTCCAGACGCCCCACCGGGAAGACCCGAGGCTCGGCGGGGACGAGGGCGAGGACGGTCGGGCGTCCCTGGGGGTCCGAGGCCGTGGTGACGACGCCGGTCGGCTTGTGCAGCGCGTAGTAGACGAGGTCGGCTCCCGCCCTGACCGGCGCCCCGTCCACCCGGATGTCGTCGGTGTCCGGGTCCGCGCGGGAGCCGAGCTCCGCCTCCACCCCGTTGACGGTGACGCGTCCGGACGCGATCAGCTCCTCACAGGCCCGCCTGGACCCGAACCCCGCCCGCGCGAGGACCTTCTGCAGTCGTTCCGGCTCCACGCGGGCTACGCGTCGCCGTCGTCGAGCTGGAGCTGCTCGACGAAGTCGATCGGGCGCGGGGCGAGCGCGCGCTCTATCTCGGCCGCCACCTCGGGGTCGGGCGCGAACGAGGCCAGCGGCGGGAGCTCGGACACCGAAGCGAGACCGATCTTCTCCAGGAAGAGCGGGGTCGTGCCGTAGAGCGGGGCTCGACCCGGACCTGGGTCGCGGCCGACCTCGTCCACGAGCCCGCGCTCCTGCAGCGTCCGCAGCGCCGAGTCGACGTTCACCCCGCGGATGCGGGCGAGCTCCCCGCGGCTGATCGGCTGTCGGTAGGCGACGATCGAGAGCGTCTCGAGGGCGGCGCGGGAGAGCCTCCCGATCCGGGACCGGTTCGCGAAGTGGCCGACCGCCTCCGCGTGCTCCGCCCGCGTGTAGATCCGGTACCCGTCGCCGACCACCCGGACCTCCAGGCCCGACCCGCGGTCCTCGTAGAACCGGGCGAGCTCGTCGAGCATCGCCGCGACGTCGGCGGGGTCGGCGCCGAAGGCGGCCGCGATGTCCGAGGGCCGGACCGGCTCGGAGGTCGCGAACAGGATCGCCTCGCACAGCGCGGGGTTCAGGACGGTCAGCTGTCCGTTCTCGCTCATCGGGCTCCTCCAAGCGGTGTGATCTCGATATCGCCGAGGCGCTCGCTCTGACCGAGGGAGACCTCCCCGCGGGCTCCCATCTCGAGCATGGCCAGGAAGAGGGCGACGGCCCAGGCGAGCGACCGTCCGGACACGATGTCCCGGAACCGGGCCGGACCGCGCGCCAGGTGGACCTGCAGCTCGTCCGAGGCGGCCTGCGTCGAGACCTCGTCGGACACGAGCAGGGAGACGTCGATCGTCCGGACGTTGGCCCGGATCATCTCGACCAGGACCGCCCCCAACGTCCGGACCTGGATATCGCCCAGGACGGGCATCTGACGCAGGGCGGGGTCGTCGGGAGCCGGGACGGGCGGGAACCTCCTGTCCCCGACCGCGAGCAGCTCGCGGATCTGGTCGCCCGCCCCCTGGAACGTGCGGAGCTCGAGCAGGCGGGAGACGAGGACGTCGCGCTCCAGGTCCCCGGCGAACTCGGGGTCCTCCCCCGCGGGGACCGGCATCAGCGCCCTGGCCTTCAGCTGCAGCAGCGTCGCCGCGACCACGAGGAACTCCGTGGTCACCTCGAGATCGAGCTCGGTCATCTCCTGCAGGTGCGTGAGGTAGTCGTTCGTGAGCTGGGCGATCGGCACCTCGCACACGTCCACCCGGCGCTCGGAGATCAGCGAGAGCAGGAGCTGGAACGGCCCCTCGAACACCTCGAGCTTGATCTCGAACGTCACGCGGTGACCTTCTTCGTGTGCGGGAGGCCCATGGCGTCGCGCACCCGCTCCATCGTCTCGGTCGCGATGGGGCGCACCTTCGCCCGCCCCGCCGACAGGACCTCCTCCGCCATCCCCGGCTTGCTCGCGAGCTCGGCCCGGCGCTCGCGGAACGCGGCCAGCCTTTCGCCCAGCCGCTCGGCCAGGTCGTCCTTGTCCTGCACGCACCCGAGCTCTCCCGCCTGACACCCCCCCACCACCCGCGGTTCCTCGGCGGGGAAGAAGTCCCGCCACCAGCGCCAGACGTTGCAGACGAACGGGTCGCCGGGGTCGGTGCGCCGAACCTTGTTCGGGTCGGTCACGGCCGTCCGGACGACCTCCCGGATCCGCTCGGGCGGGTCGTCCAGCCAGATCACGTTCCCGTACGACTTGGACATCTTCCGCCCGTCGGGGCCGAGCACCTTGCGCGCCTCGGTGAGCATCGCCGCCGGCTCGGGGAACAGGTCGCCGTAGAGGCGGTTGAAGCGACGGACGATCTCCCGCGTGAGCTCGAGGTGGGGCAGCTGGTCCTCCCCGACCGGGACCGTCTCTCCCCCCACGATCGTGATGTCCGCGCACTGCAGCACCGGGTAGCCCACGAACCCGTACGTGGCGATCTCGCGTCCGTACAGTTCCCGGAGCTGCTCCTTGTAGGTCGGGTTGCGTTCGAGCCAGGAGAGCGGGGTGACCATCGAGAAGGCGAGCGCGAGCTCGGCCACCTCCGGGATGTCCGACTGCTTGTAGATGGTGGTCCGGAAGGGGTCGACCCCCGCGGCGATCCAGTCGAGGACGACGTCGCGCGTGTCCTGGGCGATCCGAGACGGGTCCTCGTAGTCGGTCGTCAGGGCATGCCAGTCCGCGATGAAGAAGTAGCAGTGGTGTGCGGCCTGCAGCTCGAGCATCGAGTCGATCGTGCCGAGGAGGTGGCCGAGGTGGAGCCGGCCGGTCGGCCGGTAGCCCGTGACGACGCGGGAGGTCATGTCTGACGAGGGTACCCGACCCCGCGGACGGCCCTAGAGCGGCAGGAGCCTGATCAGGAGACCCGAGATGTTCTGGACGAACCAGCCGATCAGGTCGAACGGGAAGTACGGGGGCCGCACGAGGTAGAGCAGGGCGAAGAGGAGGAGGAACCCGTACGGCTCGATCCGGTCCAGGAGCTGGACACCTCCCCTCCCTACGAAGGGCCGGATGAGCCGGGAGCCGTCCAGGGGCGGGATCGGGATCAGGTTGAAGGCGGCGAGCAGGACGTTCAGCTGGATCACCCGCAGGACGACCCCCAGCGGTCCGGGCCCGGTCAGCCGGAGCACGAACGCCGCGACGATGGCGATCAGCATGTTGGAGACGGGACCGGCCAGTGCCACGATCGCGAACCCGCGGTCTCCGTTGCGCAGCATGAACCGGTTGACGGGTACCGGTTTGGCGTACCCGAAGGCCGACCCCGTAGCCACGAAGAGGAAGAGCGGCAGGATCAACGACCCGACTATGTCGAGGTGCGCGATCGGGTTGAGGGTGATCCTCCCCTGCTGCTGCGCGGTCGGGTCTCCCAGGCGCAGCGCGACGATCGCGTGGGCGTTCTCGTGGATGACGAGGCTGCCCAGGATGATGGCCAGGACGACCAGGACCTCGGCGACGACCATCAGGGGACGTCCGGGGCGAACGAGGTCCCCGGGATCGTGTCCGGGTCCAGGTCGAGCAGCTCGGCGATCGTCGCGGCCACGTCGGCGAAGGTCTCCCGCTCCCCCACGCTCTGAGCAGGACCGCCGCTGCGCCAACCCGCGCCCGAGCAGGCGAGGACCGGGACGTACTCCCTGGTGTGGTCGGTGCCCGGGGTGGTCGGGTCGTTGCCGTGGTCGCCGGTGACGATCAGGACGTCGTCGTCGCCCAGCAGCTCGAGCACCATGCGGAGCCGGTCGTCCAGCTCGTGGAAGGCCACCGCCCATCCGTGGGGGTCGTTGCGATGCCCGTACTTCGAGTCGAGATCCCCCACGTTCGCGAGCGTGAGGCCGGGGGACCCCTCCCGGACCCGCTCGGCGAGCGCGAGCATCGCCTTCTCGTCGCGCCCGGGACCCGTCACGTCGTCGAACGGGTGGCCGGGGAACAGGTCGCGCACCTTCCCGATGCCCACCGTCCGGACCCCCGCGTGGAAGGCGAGCTCGAGCACCGACCCCCCCGGCAGGGGGACGGGGAAGTCACGGCGTCCGTGGTCGATCCGATGGAAGGCCCCGGGCGTCCCGGTGAACGGCCGCGCGATGATCCGGGCCACCGAGTCGCCCATCAGCATGCGGAGGAACTCGCACCAGCCGTAGAGCATGTCCGGGGGCGTGTGGTCGGTGTGGGCGGCGATCTGGAAGACGCTGTCGGCTGAGGTGTAGACGATCGGGCACCCGCTCAGCCAGGCCTGCTCCCCGAACCGCTCGAGCACCTCGGTCCCCGAGGCGACGACGTTGCCGAGAACCGGCATCCCTATGCTGTCCTCCAGCCGCGAGAGCACCTCGGCGGGGAACCCGTTCGGGTACGTCTCGAAGGGCCGCTCCGTGACGATGCCGACGAGCTCCCAGTGTCCGGTCATGCTGTCCTTGCCGGCGGACACCTCGGCCATGCGCCCGTACGCGCCCACGGGATCGGCTCCCAGGCCCGGACCCGGCTGCACCCGGCCCAGCCCCAGGCGGTCGATGTTCGGGACCCTCAGGTGGGTGCGCTCGGCCACGTGCAGGAGCGTGCTCGCGTCCTCGTCGCCGTACGCGGCCGCGTCGGGGAGGGCGCCGACCCCGAGGCCGTCGATGACGAGCAGGACGACGTGGGCGGCGCGGTCGATATCAGCCTCCGGCGGCCTGCTTGCAGGTGACGCAGAGCCGGGACTGGGGGCGCGCCTCCAGTCTCTCGATGGGGATCTCCTTGGCGCAGTTGGTGCAGACGCCGTACGTCCCGTCGTCGATCGCGCGCAGCGCTGCGTCGACCTCCTGCAGGGTCGCCATCAGCGCCTCGGCGAGCGAGAGCAGGTTGGCCTTCTCGGCGGTGGCCGCCCCCGAGTCTGCGAAGCCGTGCTCGAAGTCGACGTCCTTGGGCGAGCCGGTGTTCGGGTCGAAGCCCATGTCCTCGAGCTGCTGCACCAGCTCCCGGCGCTCGTCGATGAGGCGGCGCTGTATGTCGTCGAAGGTCCCGGTCATAGATCCTCCCCGCGCAGACCCTACGACCCGGCGGCCGGCCGCCGGCGCGTCCGGCCCCTGGGGTGCGCGGACTCGATCACGTCCTTGAGGGTGTCGCGGCTCACGAGTGTGTAGACCTGCGTCGTAGACAGCCTAGCGTGCCCGAGAGCCTCCTGGACAACGCGCACGTCCGCTCCGCCCTGCAGCAGGTGCGTCGCGAAAGAGTGGCGCAGGACGTGCGGGTGGACCCTCCGGTCGGGCAGGGCCCGGCCGGCGTACCGCTTCACGACCTTCCATGCGCTCTGCCGTGAGAGCCGGCTCCCGCGGGCGGAGACGAAGAGCGCGGCCGTCCCCCGCGACCGGGCGAGCAGGCTCGGCCTGCCCTGCACCAGGTAGCGTCCGACCGCGTCGGCGGCCGGGCCCCCGATGGGTACGACGCGCTCCTTCTCGCCCTTCCCGAGGGCGCGCAGGCTGCGGGAGTCGAGGTCGACGTCGTCGACGTCGAGCCCGACGAGCTCCGAGACCCGGAGCCCGGCCGCGTAGAGGAGCTCCAGCATGGCCCGGTCGCGCAGGTCGGCCGGCCGGCTCCCGTTCGCCGCCTCGATGATCGCGACTATGTCGGCCGTGGCCAGCGCCTTCGGGAGCGAGAGCCCGCGCTTGGGCCCGTCGACGAGCGCCGCCGGGTCGGAGTCGGCGAGCCCGTCCCGGATGCAGAACCGGTGGAAGTGGCGGACGGCGGCCAGCGCGCGATGGATGGTCGAGGCGGCCGCGCCGGCGTCCGCCCGGGCCTGCAGGACGGCGGCCACGTCGGCGGGACGCGCCTGCGAGGGCGTCCGGACCCCCTCCCCCGCCAGGTGGCGCAGGTACCGCAGGACCTCCCGCCTGTACGCCTCGACGGTCCGGGGTGAGGCTCCCCTCTCGACGCGCAGGTAGTCGACGAAGGAGTCGAGGGCTCGGCGCAGCCCGTCGGGCAGGGCCGACATCAGACCAGGGCGTCTATCGGCGTCGCCTCGAGGCCGTGCGCCTCGGCGACGCCCTCGTTCGTGATCGTCCCCTCGTAGACGTTGACCCCCCCGGACAGCGGACGGTGGGTTCGCAGCGCGCCGTGCAGCCCCTCGTTGGCGATCAGCTCGACGTAGGGCAGGGTCGCGTTGGTCAGGGCGTAGGTGGATGTGTGCGGGACGGCCCCCGGCACGTTGCCCACGCAGTAGTGGACGACCCCGTGCACCTCGTAGATCGGGTCGGAGTGGGTGGTGACCCGGGCCGTCTCGATGCACCCGCCCTGGTCGATCGAGAGGTCGACGAGGACCGAGCCCGGCTTCATCTCCTTCACCAGCGACTCGGGGACGACGATCGGAGCCTTGGCTCCCGGGACGAGGACCGCCCCTATGACGAGGTCGGCCTCGCGGAGCGCGTGCTCGACCGATTCGCGGTTGGAGTACAGCGTCATGATCCGCCCGCGATGGATGAAGTCGACCTCCCGCAGCCGGTCCACGTTGCGGTCGAAGAGGAGCACCTCGGCTTCCATGCCGGCGGCCAGGAAGGCGGCGTTGCGTCCGGCGGTCCCGGCCCCGATGACGACCACGCGTGCGGGCCGGACCCCGGAGACCCCGCCCAGCAGGATGCCGGCGCCGTGCTCCTTCTCCAGGTAGTGCGCGCCCGCCTGCGGGGCCATCCGGCCGGCGATCTCGCTCATGGGGGCCAGGAGCGGGAGCCGTCCGTCCTCGGCCACGGTCTCATAGGCGATCGCCACGCACCCGGACCGCGCGAGTGCGAGCGTGAGCTCCCGGTGGGCGGCCAGGTGCAGGTAGGTGAAGAGGATCTGTCCGGAGCGCAGGTGTCCGAACTCGGACGGCTGCGGCTCCTTCACCTTCATCACCAGGTCGGCGCCCCAGGCGTCCGCCGCCGTGGCGACGATGCGCGCGCCGGCCCGCTCGTACATCTCGTCGCGCAGCCCCGACCCGACCCCGGCTCCCGTCTCGACGAGCACCTCGTGGCCGAGCGCGGTGAGCTCCCGCGCCCCGGCCGTCGTCAGGGCGACGCGGTACTCCGACTCCATGACCTCGCGGGGGACACCGATGCGCATGGCCGTAGCGTAACCGGCGGCTGCACCGGGAGCCCAGGCACTCCCGTCCCGGACGCCGCGATCAGCGCCGGCGGGCCAGCATGAGCAGCCCGATCAGCGATTTGGCGTCTCGCACCTCCCCGGACGAGATCAGCTCGTCGAGCTCACCGACCGGGTGCCGGACGACCTCCAGCACCTCCCCCTCGTCGGTCTCCCCCGCCGCGGGCTCGCACTCCTGCGCGAGGTACAGGTGGAACAGCTCGTTGGAGAAGCCCGCCGCGGTGTAGTACGTGGCCAGGTGCTCCAGGGCGTGGGCCCGCAGCCCGACCTCCTCGACCATCTCCCGGCGGGCGGTCGCCTCCGGCTCCTCGCCCGGCTCGAGGCGTCCGGCCGGGATCTCGAGCAGCACCTCGCCCGTCGCGTGGCGGTACTGCCGGACGAGGACGACCTCCCCGTCGTGGACGACCACCATCCCGACCGCTCCGCCGTGCTCGATCACCTCGCGGGTGGACCGGTGCCCGTCCGCCGCCTCGACCTCGTCCACGCGCAAACTCAGGATCCTCCCGGAGAACACGGTCCGGGAGCCGAGGACCCGCTCCCGCATCTACAGGCCCGCGCGCGTGGCGGCGGCGCCGATGAAGTCCCTGAACAGAGGCTGCGCCCGGTTGGGGCGCGACCGGAACTCCGGGTGGAACTGGGCGGCGACGAACCAGGGGTGGTCCGGCACCTCGACGATCTCGACGAGACGCCCATCTGGAGACGTGCCGGACGCCACGAGGCCCTCGGCCTCCAGCTTCGGCATCAGCTCGGGGTTCACCTCGTAGCGGTGGCGGTGGCGCTCGTGGACGAGCTTCTCGCCGTAGGCCTCGTAGGCCTTCGTGCCCTCCTTCACCACGCACGGGAACGAGCCGAGGCGCATCGTGCCGCCCAGGTCCTCCACCCCCTGCTGCGAGGCGAGCAGGTCGACCACGGGGAACGGGGTCTCCTCGTCGAACTCGGTCGAGTTCGCGTGGGCCATCCCGGCCACGTTGCGCGCGAACTCCGAGACCGCGCACTGCAGGCCGAGGCAGATGCCGAGGAACGGGATGCCCTTCTCCCGAGCGTGCCGGACGGCTTCGATCTTCCCCTCGATCCCTCGGACGCCGAACCCGCCGGGGACGAGGATCCCGTCGCAGCCGGCCAGCTTCTCCCCGTCGTCCAGCATGTTGTCGGACGCGATCCACTCGATCTGGACGTCGAGGCGGTGGTGGATGCCTCCGTGACGCAGCGCCTCGGTCACGGACAGGTACGCGTCCGGGAGGTCGACGTACTTGCCGACGAGCGCGATCCTGACCGATCCGCGGGGCGAGTTGATCCGGTCGACCAGATCGGTCCAGGCGGTGAGGTCGGGCTCCCCGGCCGGGAGGCGCAGGTGCCGGGCGATCTGCCGGTCCAGACCCTCTCGGTGCAGGACGAGCGGCACCTCGTACAGGTTGCGCGCGTCCGGAGCGGACACCACGGCCTCGAGGTCGACGTCGCAGAGCAGCGAGATCTTCTCCTTCAGCCCCGCGCCGATCGGCCGGTCGGACCGGCAGACGATCAGATCGGGCTGGACACCGATCGACCTCAGCGCCATCACGGAGTGCTGGGTCGGCTTCGTCTTCAGTTCGCCGCTCGGACCGATGAACGGGATGAGCGTCACGTGGACGTACAGGCAGTTCTCCCGGCCGACCTCCCGACGGATCTGCCGGATCGCCTCGATGAACGGGAGCGACTCGATGTCGCCGACCGTCCCGCCGACCTCAGTGACGACGACGTCCACCGACGAGTCACGGCCGAGGGCGAGCATCCGCTCCTTTATCTCGTTCGTGATGTGCGGGATCACCTGGACCGTCTCGCCGAGGAACTCGCCGCGGCGCTCCCGCTGCAGGACCGACCAGTAGATCTGTCCGGTGGTGACGTTCGACTCACGGTTGAGGTTCGTGTCGACGAAGCGCTCGTAGTGTCCGAGGTCGAGGTCGGTCTCGGCCCCGTCCTCGGTCACGAACACCTCGCCGTGCTGGAACGGGTTCATCGTCCCCGGGTCGACGTTGATGTAGGGGTCGAGCTTCTGGAGCACGACGTTGAGCCCCCGGGAGTGAAGGAGTCGCCCGATCGAGGCGGCGGTGATGCCCTTTCCGAGGGAGGAGGCCACACCTCCGGTCACGAAGATGTGTCTGGCCACGTCTTACCTCCCTGGTCGTCCCACGGTAGCACGCCCCCGGACCCTATCCCTCGCCGCCGACACCCTCCCGGCCGAGCCGGTCGAGGGCGCGCAGAGGGGGGACCCGTTCGATGACCGTGCTGAACGAGACCACCTCGGAGAGCGCGGTGAGGACAGCGACCGCTCCGAGCGCGACCAGCATCCCCCCAGGCGGGAGCGCGGCGACGAGCGAGACGCCGAGGGCCGCGCCGAGCAGGTTGGCCCCGGTGTCACCGAGCATCGCCCGCTCCCCCAGGTCGTCGGGGAGGAGCGCCGCCAGCCCTCCGGCGACCGCTCCCGACGCGGCGAGAGCCGGGACCGGCAGCCAGCCCGAGGCCACCGTCGCCGCCCAGGCGGCGAACCACACCTTCCCGGCCCGGCCGGGGCGCAGGTCGAGGAGGTTGACCAGGTTCGTGGTCAGGGCCACGAGAGCCCCGCCGGCCACGACCCAGGGTCCACGCAGCCCGAGGGCCCAAGCGGCCGCCAGCCCGACGACTCCCCCACCGGCCGCCTTCACGAGCCCGGTCGTGACCCGGCCGCGGGCGAGCGCTCGCAGGTGTCCCGCGAACCCTCCCCCCGGACCTCCGCCGTACAGGTCGTCGACGAGCCCCAGGGCGCCCATCACGATCGCCGCTGCGGCCAGGGTGGCCCCCGCCGTGCTCCCCTCCGGCGCCCGCAGCGCAGCGGCGAGACCCACCCCGGCGGACGCCAGCAGGACCGCGCCCGCCACCGCGCTCACCGGGCGCCCCCGGTAGTTCGTCCGCGTGCAGCGTGGCCCCCACAGGATCGGACGCGCCCCACGCAGCGCCAGCCAGGCGGCGAGCCACCCGGCGACGATGGCGACCGCCGCGACCGTCACGGCTCGACCGGGGCGCGCTCCACGGCCGCCGCCGCGGCGGGGCGCGCGGTCGGGGAGACCGTCTCCACGCCCATGAGCACCAGCAGCGGCGCGGCGTGCGCGATCGCGACCCCGGGCAGGACGACCCCCGAGTCGTTCAGGGCGAACCCGACCACGCCCACGACTACCGTCCCCCATAGGCCGGCCCTCAGCACCGGATGGCGGGGGATCACGTCCCGGAGGACCCCCCTCGGCTTGTAGACGAGGAGCGCGATCACGGCCGCGCTCACGGGGATGATGTAGGTCCAGCCCGTGAACCCGAGCGTCCCGACGCTGGCCAGCCCCTTGCGGAGCACGGTCCGGACGAGGGCCGGCAGGCCACCCTGCACGACGGAGGAGGCGAACCGGCCGAGGTGGGTCTGGTCCACGGCCGGACGGGTCATGTCCACGAGGCTCACGACGACGGCCAGTGCGATCGCGGCGGCGGCGACCGCGACCGCTACCCGCCACCGGACCCGCCCGTACCGCGCGAGCAGCCACGTCACGCAGACCGCGAAGAACGTGGTGATCAACCCGCCGAAGTTGGCGCCGAACGGCGGGAGCCCCACCAGCGCGACGAGCACGAGGAGTCCCGCTCCCGCCCAGTACGGTGCGCGGGTGCGCCCGCGCAGGTCGACGATGCCCATCAGCGCGAGGATGCCCGCGGAGGCGAGGATCCCGAAACCCGCGTTCGCCACCCCGTAGAAGCGACCGGCCACGATCGGGGAGTGTCCGAAGACAGCGTTCGTCTGCAGGTGAGCCCCGGTGAGCAGGTCCGCGCCGAACGACAGCGTGGTGAGCCCGAGGAGCAGGACGCCGCCCGCCCACCGGGGGCCGGGCACGTACTGGGCCGCGATGGTCAGAGCGGCGACGAGGGTCCAGAGCATCAGGTGCGCGACCAGGTGCCCGAACCGGGAGACGTCGACGAGCCGGACCATGAGCGTCGCGGACGGCATCGCCAGGATCGTGCAGGCCAGCCAGGGCAGAGCGGCGAGCGCCCACCGCTGACGGCGCAGGAAGGCGACGAACGCGAGGGCAGCCAGGGCCACCTGGGCGGCGACGAAGACGACGAAGACCACGTCCGAGAAGGCCTCCCGGAAGACCGACTGGCGGTTCAGCCGGTGAAGCGCCGCCGCCTTGTCCGTCTCGGACTCCCCGGTCGCGCGCATCGCGCTGCCGCTCATCGACTCGGGCTTCTCCACCCCGAGCAGCCCCAGCACGGTGGGCGCGATGTCGATCAGGCCCACTATCCCGTCGCGCCTGGTCGTCGGGGAGACGAGCCGGCCCCCCTCGAACCCCTGCCCGTGGGCGACGATCGCGGTGAGCCTCTCCTCCCGCTGGTTGAGCGGTCCGGAGACGGCGGCCACGATCAGGACGTCGCGCGGCCCCAGCTCCGATGCCACCACGCCGACGAGCGCGTCAGCGCGCTCGAGGGCCTCCTCCTTGTGCCTCACCGCCTGTTCGGGTGAGGCGATGCGCGAGAACTCGTCGGCGCGCAGGGTCTCGCCGGGCTCGACGGCGACGACGCGCGCCGAGCCCACGGCCTGTCGGACGGCCGCCCGGAAGGCGGTCTCGTCGGTCCGGACCCCGAAGGGGGTGGACGGGTCCGCCGTGAGCAGACCGTCCACCGCGCCGTGGTCTATCGTCCCCTGCTCGTCCACGACCGTGAGCGTGACCGCCCGCCGCCGCTGGTCCGGTCGGGGCTCCAGCGCGAGGTCGCCCGCCGAGACGACCCCCGTCGGTATCCCCGCCCGGGCCAGCGCCTCCCCGAGGGACCCGGTCCGGGTGCCGAACAGCCGCGTCTCCTGCATCGCGTGCAGCTGGGCGATCCCCAGGTGCACGACGGCGCCGGACCGATGGGAGCCGACGATCGTCCGCAGGGCGTCGGACGCGCTGACCGCGCCCACCACCTCGTCCGCGCGGTAGGCCTCGCTGGCCACCGCGTCTCCTTGCCGGACCTGCCCCCGGTTGCCCGCCCCCAGCGTCAGGTAGGCCCGCTCCGGGACCGACGGACGGATCGCCGTGCGTACGGACAGGGCGGCCGCGGCTCCCCGGTCGGTGAGCCGGTCCAGGATGGGGGTGTCCGCCTCGATGATGTCGAACCAGGTGACACCCGGGAGCGTCACGATGACCACCCTCTCGGCGTCGCGGGCTGCGGCCGGCGCCGGGGGTGCGAGGACCAACAGGGCCAGGGCGCATCCGACGACGGAGGCGGTTCGCTTCATCGCCCCACGACCTCGTCGTAGACGGCTCCCACCCGCTCGACGAGCTCGGCCGGGGTGGGCAGTGCGTGGGCGCGGGCCGCGCGCGCGAGCTGCACCCGGGCGGATGGGTCGCCGGTCACCGTCCGCAGCGCCGCGGCGAAAGCCGTGCGGTCCCCGGGCGCGACGAGCAGCCCGGCGTCGCCTGCGATGTCCGGGACCTGGCCGACCCTCGTCGCCACGACCGGTAGCCCGGCCGTCACCGCCTCAACCACGACGATAGGGTACGCCTCGCTCCTCGAGGTCAGGGCAAACACGTCCGCCGCCGCGAGCAGGTCGGCGACGTCCTCCCGGTGCCCGAGGAAGCGAACGGGGAGCCCGTCCGCCAGGCGCTCGAGCCGTCGTCGCTCGGGACCGTCCCCCGCGATCCAGGCGAGGCACCCGGCCTCTCGGACGGCGTCCAGCAGGATGTCCAGGTCCTTCTCGGGCGAGAGCCGCGCCAGGGTGAGGACGACGACGTCGTCGGGCCCCGCCCCGAGCTCCGCGCGCACCTCGGCCCGTGGTCGCACCGCCGCTCCCCGGGGGTCGACGGCCGGAGGGATGTGGACCGCGCCGGTGAAGGCTCCCGCCACCTCGGCCGACGCGGCGATCACGGCGGCCGCCCGCGCCACGACCAGCGGGGCGACCGCGCCGAGCGCCCGAGACCGGGAGGACCGCCCCACGCGGGTGGGGTCGGTGTGAAGCGTGAGGACGATGGGCGGCCGCAGGGGCCGGGCTCCCGTCCAGGCCCCCGCGGTGAGACCGTGCGCGTGGACCAGCTCGACGGAGCGCATCCCCGGCACCGAGAGGGCGGACGCCGGGCGGAACGGGAGCCCCTCGAGATATGGGGCGAGGTCGGCCGGACCCGCCACGCCGGCCGTCTCCCACCCGGGCGGCGGGTTGGCGGCCAGGTGGCGGACATGCCGCCTGATGCCGCCGTGGGACGGTCCCAGCACGTGGAGGACCGATCTCACGTCGTCCGCTCCCCTAGGGGGGCCCGGCCGCGCGTGAGCAGGCCGGCCGCTCCGCGCAGGTCCGGCGAACGGTGCGCGAGGACCGCGAACACGACGAGGCCGGCGGCCACGCCGGACGCGGCGACGAGCGCGGAGGGGAGCCCGTCCATGAGGCGGGTGACCGCCAGGGCGGCCGCCCCGACCGCCGCGCTGCGTACCAGCGTGGCCGCGACCGCGGCCAGGTCCGTCCTCGTGGGCCATCCCCGGACGGCTCGAGCGAGGAGACCCGTCCCCACCGCGGCGCCCGCCACGTGTCCGACACCGAGACCGAGCCCGAGGACGCCCATGGCCAGGGGTCCGGTTACCCCCGTCACCCACGTGATGCCGAAGGCCGTGGCGGCGTACACCGCCATCGCCGTCGCGTTCATCACGACCGGGGGCGCCGTACGCTGCCGGGCGTAGAAGGAGCGGGAGAGGGTGGCCACCAACGCCCAGGCGGGCACGCCCAGAGCGAGGCCGCGCAGCGTGGCGGCGACGAGCGACCCGTCGGCCGAGGGGGTCCATCCGAGCAGCGCGTCGGTCAGCGTGGGGGCGAGGACGAAGAGCCCGGCCGCGGCCGGGGCGGCCACGAGGACCACGATCCGCCACCCCTTCGAGAGCAGCTCGGCGAACCGCTCCTCCTGCCGCTCCACGAAAGCTCGCGCGAGCGAAGGGAACAGCGTGATCGCGACCGGGAGCCCGGCCAGGGCGTTGGGGAGCTCGAAGAAGGCGTACGCGATCTGGAACGCGACCACCCCGCCCTCCACCCGGTTGGCCAAGAGCAGGCTCACGATCAACCCCGCCTGGGTCACCGCCACGTAGACGGCTCCCCATCCTCCCGCGCGGACGGCGTACCGCAGGGCCGGGTCCCCCAACCCGAGGACGGGCCTCCACCGCACCCCCAGGCGCAGGACCGCGGGTAGCTGACAGAGCGAGAGGACGACGACCCCGAGCGTCGTCCCCACCGCGAGGACGTACAGCTGCGCGATGGTCACGGTCTCGAGGGTCGCGCCGGGACCCAGCGCCCAGAAGATCACGTACGTCGCGATCACCGTCAGGCTCGAGAGCAGCGGAGCCAGCGCAGGCAGAACGAACCTGCGGTGGGCGTGGAGGATCCCCTGCATGACCATCCCCAGCAGGTAGAGCGGGATCTGGGGCAGGAAGAACCGTAGGAACCAGGTGCCGAGCTCCACCTGGCGCTCTCGCACCGCGGCGTCCTCGACCCCCGCCAGCAGCGCGCCCATGATCGGTCTGCCGAGGACCACGCCGGCGACCACGAGCGGGAGCGAGGCCAGGAGCATCGTGTTGGCTATCGCCGACGCGACCCTCATGCCCTGGTCCGGGCGCCGGGCGATCTCCTCCACGAAGGTCGGTACGAGCACGGCGGCGAGGACCCCGCCCGCCGCCACCTCGAAGAGGATGTTCGGGATCCAGTTGGCCGTCTGGTAGACGTTGCCGAGGTAGGTCGTGCCCACGGTGAGGCCGAGCACGATCCAGCGCGCGAAGCCCACCAGGCGGGCGAGCGCGGTGATCGCGGAGACCTGCGCCGTGGAGCGGAGCAGGCCGGTCTCGGTCCCGATCTCGTCGGGCGGCTGCACGGTCAGGCGGGCTGCGGGAGGTACCGGCGGTCCGGCCCGCGTCCGAAGTGGCCTCCGCGCTCGGCGATGGCGACCTGCAGCGCGGATACGACCCCGATCCCCCCCACGTCGTCGGCGGCCGTGTCGAAGGTCGAAAGCCGGCGGGGGGCCTCGCCCGGGTCCTGGCGCAGGAGCTGGACGGCCGACATGGCGTCCGGCTCCCCGGCCACGACGAGCGTCCCGGTCACCTGGGAGCTCCCGCGCGCGAACGCGGCCAGCCACCGAGGGTGCGGAGCGTTGCGCGGGTGCGCGCCCGAGAGCACCACGACCGTGGATTCCCGCGGCGGCCACGGCTGGTCCCCCTCCCGGCCCTCCACGACCACGAACCCGGCCTGCGTGAGGGCGGCCACGAGCGCCTGACCGGTCGGCTCCGTCAGGCGCTGACCGAGGAGGGCAAGCGCGGCCTGGGCGGGGTCCTGACCCGGGTCGAAGGCCGGGACGATCGGACGCACGACGGACTCGACCAGCTCCTGGGCGGAGCCCTCGCGGTCCAGGCGCCACTTCTCGGTCAGCACGAGGTTGCCCGCCGGACGGGCTCCCGCGCTGAGCACCCAGCTCCGCACGTCCGTCCGCCACGGGTCCGCCTCCCCGCCGTCGCTGAGGAAGAGCACGGTCCGTCCCTCCAGCCGGCGGTCGACGACCCATGGGGCCACCTCGTCGCGCAGGATCCTCTCGTTGGAGTTGAGCTCGGCCGTGAGCTGGTCGGCGCGCTGCTGCGCGTCGTCTCGCGCCGCCCGGGCCCTGCGCAGGTCGGCCTCGATGCGTTCGGGGAGCGCGTTCGAGAAGACCGTCACGCCCAGGAGGATGCCGAGGCCCAGGGCCAGGAAGACGGCCACGAGCGAGACGATGTGGTACCGGAAGTCGATCACAGGACGACGCGGATCAGCTGGGTCAGCTGGTCCCAGACCCCTTCCCAGAACAAGCGCATCGGGGGGACGGCCAGGCTGACGATGGTCATCGAGAAGAGCGCGGCGCCGACCAGGAGCATGAGGTCGCGCGTCCGGACCCGGGTCCGGTAGAGCTGGGAGACCCCTTTGGCGTCGACCAGGTTCGGACCTAGGCGCATGCGGACCAGGAAGGTGGAGGCCATGCCCTTCCGTCCCTTGTCCAGCATCTCGATCGCCGACGCGTGGGACCCCACGGTGACGACGAGTTCGGCTCCCTGCTCGTGCGCGAGGAGCATCGCGACGTCCTCGCTGGTGCCCGGCGCGGTCACGACCGTGTGGGGGAGGTTCAGCGCCTCGAGCACGGCCGCGCCGGGGGCCGCGCCGTCGGTGTACCCGTGGACGAGGAGCTCGGCTCCGCACCCCAGCGCCCGCGTGGAGACCGAGTCCATGTCCCCGAAGATGATGTCCGGACGTATCCCCTCGGCTATGCAGGCGTCCGCCGCCCCGTCGACGGCGATCACGACCGGCTTCATCTCCCGGACGAACCCCCGCAGGGCGTGCAGGTCGTCCTTGAAGTGGTAGCCCCGGACCACGACGAGCGCGTACCGGCCCTTGAAGGAGGTCTCCAGCTCCGGGAGCCGCACCGCGTCGATCAGCAGGTCCTGCTCGCGCCGGACGTAGGCGAGCGTGTTCTCGGCGAAGGTCTCCACGGTCGCGGAGAGGGCGCGGCGCGCCTCGTCCATCGCCTGGGTCACCGAGCCCTCGTCCAGGAGCGTGCCCTTCGCCACCACCTCACCGTCGAGCAGGAGCGTGTCCCCTTCGACGGTGACGTGCTCCCCCTCCCGCACCCTGTCGAATACATCCGGTCCGACGTCGTCGATCACCACCACGCCCGCCTTGACGAGCAGGAGGGGCCCGAGGTTCGGGTACCGCCCGGAGATGGAGCGGGAGGCGTTCACCACCGCGGCGACGCCGTGCTCGAGCAGGCTCTCCGCCGCGATGCGGTCGAGGTCGACGTGGTCGATGACCGCGACGTTGCCGGGGTGGATGCGGTGGACGAGGTCCTTCGTGCGTCTGTCCATCCGGACCGTCCCCTCCACGGTGGCGCCGCCGGACCGCGCGCCGGATGGCGCCGCGGACCGTGAACGTCGGAGGCGTGTCGGAAGGATCGGCATGGATGCACCCCAGGGGGTCGGACCAGCGTAACCCGCGGCTATGCGCGGGGGTTGGCGGCTCCCGCGGCCCGGCCGAGCTCGAGGAGCTCCGATGCGTGGGCGCGGGCGGTCTCCGAGGTGCCGAGCCCGGCCAGCATCCGGGAGAGCTCTCCGACGCGCTCCTCGCCGTGCACCTCCCTGACCGCGACGCCCCCGTCGTGCCTGCTGACGACGAGGTGGCGGTCCGCGAAGGCGGCGATCTGCGGCAGGTGGGAGACGACGACGACCTGACGGGTTCGGGCAAGTTGAGCGAGCCGCCGGCCGAGCTCGAGGGCCGCCGCGCCGCCCACGCCCGCGTCCGCCTCGTCGAAGACCAGGACGGGTGCGGCCTGGGTCGCGGCGCTGGCCAGGGTGAGCGCGATCATCGCGCGGGAGAGCTCCCCTCCCGACGCGACCTTCCCCAGCGGGCCCGGGGGGCGGCGACGGTCGGAGGTGAACAGGAACGCGACGCGGTCGTGTCCGCGCTCCGTGTGCTCCTGCCCGGGCTCCACCGCGATCTCGAACCGCGCGGAGCCCAGCGCGAGGGCCGGCAGCTCCTCGTTGACGAGCTCGGCCAGACGCACCGCTCCCTCGCGCCGTCGTTGGGAGAGTTCGCCCCCGATGGCCTCGACCTCGGTCGTGAGGGAGGCGACACGCCCCCGCAGCTCCGTCGCCTGGTCGGCCGCCCCCTCCAGGCGCAGGAGGCGGGCGCGCGCGTCCTCCGCAGCCGCCAGGACCTCCTCGACGGTGGCTCCGTGCTTGCGCTTCAGGGCGGCGATCGCGGCGGAGCGGTCCCTCAGGTCCTCGAGCGCCTCGGGGTCGGCCTCCAGACCTTCCGCCCAGGCGCGGACGTCGCGGCCCGCCTCGGAGGCCTCAGCGGCCAGCGCGGTCACCCGGTCGGCTACCTCCGCGACCGAAGGGTCGAGCGCGGCCGCGGCCCCGAGCAGTTTCGCCGCCTCGGAGAGGGCACCGGACGCCCCCTCCGTACCGACGAGGGCCAGTGCCTGGGCGGCGTCGGCGGCGAGCCTCTCCACGTTCTCGAGCCGGGCGAGCGCATGCGCTACCTCCTCGTCCTCGCCGGGACGCAGGCGCGCCCGGTCGATCTCCGACACCTGGAAGGACAGGAACTCGATCTCACGGATCCGCTCCCGTTCCGACGACTCGATCGCCTCTAGCTCGGCGGCGGACGCCCGCAGCTCCGAGAGCGCCCGGCGGTACGAGGCGAGCATCTCGCCCGTCCCGGCGAACGCGTCCAGGAGCTCCAGCTGCACCCTGGGGTCGGCGAGGGCGAACCCGGCCCCCTGTCCGTGCACCTCGACGAGCGGTCCGCAGGTTTCGGCCAGCACCGAGACCGGGGCCAGCCTGCCGTCGACCCAGCACCGCGACCGTCCGTCGGCTCCGATCCGCCTGGCGGCGATCAGCTCGGTCTCCCCCTCGTCGTCGGGCGCGCGCTCCCACACCGCCTCCACGTACGCGGCCTCGGAGCCCGCCGCGACCAGGCGTGACTCGGCCCGTGCCCCCGTCAGCAGGGCGAGCGAGGTCATGAGCAGGGTCTTCCCGGCGCCCGTCTCCCCCGTTATGACGTTGAGCCCGGGGGCGAAGGCGACGCAGGCCTCGGTCAGGATCCCGAGATCGCGCGCGCGCAGCTCGAGGAGCATGGGGGGAGCGTATGCACCGCCACCGACGTGGCAGGCTGACCCCATGAGGTTCTTCGCCACCGCCCTCCCCGGCCTCGGCCCGGTGCTGCGCGACGAGCTCCGTGCCCTTCCGGACGCGTCCTCCGTCGGCCGTCCGGCCGGGGACGGCCGCGCCGATGTCGTCGTCTTCGACCACCCGGCGGCGCCCGGGAGCCTCGACGTCCGCACGGCGGAGGACGTCTTCGTCGAGGTGTCCGCCGCCCCCCGGACCGGAGACCCCCACACCCAGGCGGCCGCCCTCCTGGACGGCCCCCGCCTCGAACGGGCCCTCTCCGCCTTCGCGACGCTCGCCCGGCCCCTGCTCCCGAGGATGTCCTACCGGGTGGCGGTGCGGGTCTCCGACGAGGGCGACTTCAGACGGACGGATCTGCGAAAGGCCGTGCATCGCGCCGTGGCCGAGATGCGGCCGAGGTGGAGGCAGGGGGACCCAGCCCATATCGAGCTATGGGTGCTGCAGCTCGACGCGGAGGTCTTCAGGTTGGGTCTGCGACTGACGGGGGCGGAGCGCTCGCGGCGCACGACCCGGACGAAGGAGCGGCCCGGAGCCCTCCGACCGTCCGTGGCGGCGGCGATGGTCCGGCTGGCCGGTCCCCCGCCGCAGGACCCCACGCTGCTCGACCCGTGCTGCGGTTCGGGGACGATCCTCATCGAGGCGGAGGCGGCGGGATGGGAGCCGGCAGGCAGCGACATCGAGGGGGACGCGGTCGACATGGCCCGGGCGAACGCCCCGGACGTCCCCGTCTCCCGCGCGGACGCCACGAGGCTCCCGCATCCGGACGGCTCCCTCGCGGCGATCGTCAGCAACCTGCCGTTCGGGACCCGGTTCGAGGTACCCCGGGGCTGGACGGCCGCCTTCGCGGCCGAGGCGGCGCGGACCGTCCGGACGGGAGGCCCGGTCGTGCTGCTCGCCCCGGCCTCGTCCGGACTGCGGGCCGCGTTAGGCCACGTGCCGATCGCGCTCGAGCGCAGCTTCGACATCACGCTGCTCGGAGCGCGGACCACGCTCTGGGTGCTGCGCCGGACCTGACCGCCCCAGGCTAGGCGGGGGGAAGTCCGAAGCGCCGGGCGACCCGGGTGAAGTGGGAGTCGGGACCCAGCCGGATCAGACGCACGACCGACCTCCCGATCGAGGCCGTGAGCACGTCTCCCTCGGCCACCTCGGCCCTCGGCCGTCCGTCCATCACGACGACCCCCTCCCCGCGGGCGAGGAGGCTGACCTCGACCGGCTGGTCCTCCGATACGACCAGGGGGCGGTCGAAGAGCGAGTGGGCCCCCACGGCGACGACGATCAGGGCTCGGTGCTCGGGGGAGACGACCGGGCCCCTCATGGAGAAGGCGTACGCCGTCGAACCGGTGGGCGTGGCGACGATGAGCCCGTCGGCGCCGAAGCTGGTGAACGGCTGACCCCCGATCACGAGCGACATCCGGATAAGCTTCCCGCCCACCGCCCTCTCCAGCGCGACCTCGTTCATCCCCTCCCCGAGGGGCTCGGTCGATCCGTCCGCGCGGCGCACCGACGCCTCGACCGTGGAGCGGAGGTCGACCGTGTGGTCGCCGGCCAGGACCCGCTCGAGCGCCTCGAACAGGTCGTCTGCTCCCACCTCGGTGAGGAAGCCGAGCTGCCCGAGGTTGACCCCCAGCACCGGCACCCCCGCGAACCCTGCCAGCCCGATCCCGTGCAGCATCGTGCCGTCGCCTCCGAGGACGAGCAGGAGGTCGAGTCCGGACGGGTCCGTCGGCGCCTCGACCACCTCGTGTCCGCGCCCGGACAGCCAGGACCCGGCTCTCCCCGCCAGCTCGGCTGCCTCGGGCTTGGAGTGGTGGGTGACGATGCCGACCCGCGTCACGGACCCTCCCGTTGCAGCCACACGAAGACCTCCCGGTTCCCCTCCGCCCCGGTGATCGGCGAGTCGACGCTGCCCCGCAGGCTCAGCCCCTGCGCGTCCGCCGCTCCGGCCACGCCCGCCACCGCTTCGTCCTGCAGGGAGCGGTCCCGGACGACACCGCCCGCCCCGACCCGTCCCCGTCCCACCTCGAACTGAGGCTTCACGAGGGCGACGACCGGCGCCGGGCCCGCCAGCGCGGCGAGGGCCGGCATGACGGTGCGCAGCGAGATGAACGAGACGTCGACGACCACCAGGTCGAAGGGTCCCATGGACGCCGGGTCGAGGTCACGCACGTCCGTCCGCTCCATGACGCCCACGCGGGGGTCGTTGCGCAGGGTCCAGTCCAGCTGCCCGGTCCCCACATCGACGGCCACGACCGCCGATGCGCCCCGTTGCAGCAGGCAGTCCGTGAACCCACCCGTGGAGGACCCGATGTCGAGGCACCGGTACCCCGTCACCTCGATCGCGAAGGCGTCGAGCGCTCCCTCGAGCTTCAGGCCCCCTCTTCCCACGAACCGCAGGCCCGGGCCGAGAAGCTCGATCGGCTCGGCGGGGTCCACCTGACGGGAGGGTTTCTCCGCCACGGTGCCGGACACGGTGACGATCCCGGACTCGATCGCCTCCCGCGCCCGCTCACGCGAACCGAAGAGCCCGCGCCGGACGAGCTCGACGTCCAGCCGCCGGCGCGTCAGGACCTCTTCTTCGAGGAGGCCGCGGTCTTCTTGCCCGACCCGGTCTTCTTGCCCGACCCGGCCTTCTTGCTCGATCCCGTCGAGGTCTTCTTCTTCGTCGCGGAGGCCGTCCCGGACGCCTTCGGCTTCGCGGCCGAGGTCGCGCCGGACCCGCCCTCGAGCTCCCGGACCCTCCTCGACAGCCGCTCCACGTCGTCCTGGGAGGCGAGACCGAGCGCCTCGACCTGCGACCTGATCTCCTTGCGGACGAGCCGCACGAGCTCCTGGCGGTTGCGCGTGGACCGGTTCATGAGGTCCTGCGCAGTGCGCTGGATGTCCTTCGCGCGGATCTCGCCGCGCTTCTGCAGCTCGTTGACGAGTTGCTCGGCCCGGTCTCGGGGAAGCTCCGTGATGCCGGCGAGCGAATCGACGTAACGACGAAGGAGATCCAGCATGGCGCACACCTCCGGTTGCTCGGGGATCCGAGGATACTGGCTGCCCACATGACGATGCTCATCCCCGTCCGGGACCACAACCCCGGCCGCCACTTCCCGCTCGTCACGATCGCGCTCGTAGCCGCGAACGTGCTCGCCTTCTTCTACCTGGGGATCAGCGAGGAGGTCGCGTTCCGGTTCGGGGCGGTGCCCTGCGACGTCCTGCAGCGCTGCGACCAGCTCTCACGGCACCTCAACGAGAGCTTCCCGGACCGGACCAGCATCGTGAGCATCTTCACGTCGATGTTCATGCACGGGAACCTGCTGCACCTCGGAGGCAACATGCTGTTCCTCTGGGTGTTCGGCAACAACGTGGAGGACCAGTTCGGGAAGGTCGGGTTCGCCGTCTTCTACGCCGTGACCGGGGTGGCCGCCGCCTTCTCGCACTTCATGCTCGACCCGGCCTCGGAGATCCCGATCATCGGTGCGTCCGGAGCGGTCTCGGGGATCCTGGGCGCCTACTACTACCTCTACCCCCGCGCGCGTGTCACCGCGCTCGTCCCCCTGTTCTTCTTCTTCCCGATCAACGTCTCGGCGAAGTTCGTCCTCGGGCTGTGGTTCCTCCTCCAGCTGTTCGAAGGGGTGATGGGTCTCGGGGCCCTCCAGGAGGGCGGCGTCGCCTTCTGGGCCCACGTCGGTGGGTTCGTGGCCGGGTACGTGATCACCCGGGTCTTCCACCCGGCCCGGGCTCCCCAGGCCGTCCTGAGCCGGTACGCCTAGCCGCCGAACAGCCGCGGCTGCCGGGCCGCGTCGAACCCGATGCGTGCGAGGTAGGGCTCGAGCTCGTCGGGCGCCTGCACCCGGCCCGCCCCCGCGCAGGCTTCGACGAGAAGGCGTCGCAGGACGACCCAGGCCGAGCGGTGGTCGGCGTTCGGCGGGATGGTGAACCCCCGGACGTGGAGGGTCTCCCCGTCGCGCTCCGTCTGGATCGCGGCCGCGCCATCCTCGGAGGAGGACGTACCCCGCGGGAGGTCGCGCAGCAGGTCGGACAGGTCGTCGAGGATCTCGTCGGGCATGTCGGTCAGTTGAGCGAGGTCGGACTCCGCCGTGACCCCGGTGAGCACGAGCGCGCTCGGGAGGCCGGCCGTCCGGGCGCCCGCGATATCCGTGGAGGCGCGGTCGCCGCAGACGAGGGTCCGGGCCGGGTCAGTCCCGGCGCGCTCGAGCGCGAGCTGGAAGAGCTCGGGTCGCGGCTTCCCGACCACCTTCGCCTTCACGCCGGAGGCGGTCTCGATGGCGGCGAGCAGCGCCCCCGTGCCGGGGAGCAGCTCGACCTCGCCCGGGTAGGTCGGGTCGGCGTTGCTCGCGATCAACGGGACGCCCGAGCGGGCGAGGGTAGCCGCTCGCCGGATGTCCTCGAAGGTCCCGCGCGGGTTCCACCCGACCACCACCGCGGCGACGTCGTCGGTCTCGTTGGTGGGGATCAGCCGCTCGTGGGTGATCAGCCTGATCAGCCCCTCGCTGCCGCAGACGTGGACCCGGTCTCCCTCCACCAGCCCCATGCGGCGCAGCTCGGAGATCACCGCATGGCCGGACGTGACGATGTCCTGCGTCTCCGTCGGGACCTTCATGCGGAACAGCTTGATGGCGTACTCGCGGGAGGTGCGGGCCGAGTTGTTCGTTATGAACACGACCCGCTTGCCCTGTTCGCGCAGGGTCCGGATGGTCTCGGCCGCGCGCTGGACCGGGGTCTCCCCCCGCCACACGACCCCGTCGAGGTCGAGCAGGAAGGCGTCGAACGAGTCGGCGGGGATCAACCGGCGCCCCGGTCCCGGCGCTCACGCGCCGCGTCCATCCGGCGCCGGACGTCCGCCCGGTAGTCGCGCCGCAGCTCGTACCGCTCGACGGCCCGGCGGTAGTCGTCGTTGCCCGGACGCATGGCCGCCGCGAGCTTGAGGTGTCCGAGCGCCTCATCGAACCGGCCGAGGCGTCCGAGCGCGAGACCGGCGCCGAAATGCGCGTAATCGTTCACCGGTGACATCTCCAGGAGCTTCTCGAACTGCTCGACGGCGTCCTCGAGGCGCCCCGCGTCGTGGTAGGCGCGAGCCAGGGCCTCGCGGACGCTCCCCTGGTCCGGCTCGTGGGCGAGGGCCCGCTCGAGCACGGTCGCGGCGGCGTGAGCATCCCCCGACCTGAGCAGGGCCAGTCCCTGCTGGTACCACTCGTACACGGGCTCCATGACCCCAAGTGT
Source organism: Actinomycetota bacterium (assembly GCA_035540895.1). Classification (NCBI taxonomy): domain Bacteria; kingdom Bacillati; phylum Actinomycetota; species Actinomycetota bacterium. Next base: position 26,368 of record DATLFR010000012.1, read on the forward strand.
AGGGCGGCCCCGGGGCCGCGTAGACTGCGTCCCGTGGCGACCGTCCGGCCTTTCCGAGGCATCGTGTTCGACCCCACCAGGGTGTCCGACCTGGGCGAGGTCACCTGTCCGCCCTACGACGTCATCTCTCCGGACGAGCGGACGCAGCTGTACGAGCGCCACCCCTACAACGTCGTGAGGATCATCTCCGGACGCGACGAAGAGGGGGACGGGCCGAGCGAGAACCGCTATACGAGGGCGGCCTCGTTCTTCAGCTCCTGGCTGTGGGAGGGCGTGCTCAGGGAGGACCCCGACCCCGCCCTGTACGTGTACCGGCAGGCCTTCGAGGACCCCTCCGGCGCCTTCCGACGGGTGTGGGGGCTGCTCGCCACCATCTCCCTCGACGACGAGATCCTCGCCCACGAGCACACGATGTCGGGCCCGAAGGCCGACCGCCTGGCGCTGATGGAGGCGGTCCCGGCCAACATCTCGCCGATCTACGCGATCTACGCGCAGGACGGCCCGACCGAGGGGAGCATCTCGCAGCGGCTGCAGGAGTGGGCGGGCCGGCCTCCCGTCGCCGACCTCACGGACTCCGACGGCACCCGTCACACCGTCTGGGCCGCTCACGACCAGGCTTTCCAGGCCGAGGTGGCCGAGGCCCTGGGCCCGTGCCCGCTCATGATCGCCGACGGGCACCACCGCTTCGAGACCGCCAAGAACTACCGCGCCCTGCGGCGGCGCTCCGACGGGCCCGGACCGTGGGACCACGTCATGGCCCTCATCGTCGATGCCGCGTCGCAGCCGGTCTGCATCCTCCCCTACCACCGCATCGTGCGCGCCTCCCCCGTCGGCGAGCCGATGGACGTGCTGCGCGCCGGGTTCGAGGTGTCCGAGCTCGGACCGGCCGACCCCGTCGCGGTCGAGGCCTGGGCGCTCGAGCTGTGGGACGAGCCCCGGAAGGGCGTCTTCGTCGCCGTCGTCGGGGACCGCGCCTACCGGCTCGCCGCCCGCGACGCGGCCGACGACGAGATTCCGGCCGCGATCCTGAAGCGCCTCGCCCTCGAGCCGCTCGGCGCGGTCTCGGCCGAGGACCACCTCTCGTTCACGCCGCGGGCGACCGAGGTGACCGAGCAGGTCGTTTCCGGACACGCCGTGGCCGGGTTCTGCATGCAGCCGGTCGGCGTCGACGCCGTCTGGCGTCTCGCGTCGACGGGAGCCCAGATGCCCGAGAAGTCCACCTACTTCTTCCCGAAGCCGAAGGACGGGATCGTGATGCGCTCCCTCGGCACCTAGCCGGGGGAATCAGGCGCCCGGGTGTCCGGTTTATCCTCACGAGAGGAAGACACGACACCGACAGGAGGGACGTTCCATGGCGCACTCGTTGCCCGACCTGCCCTACGACTACAACGCGCTGGAGCCGCATATCGACGAGGAGACCATGCGGATCCACCACACGAAGCACCACCAGACCTACGTCGACAAGCTGAACGACGCGATCTCGGGGACGGAGTTCGAGGGGAAGGACCTCGAGTCCCTGCTGAGGGAGATCGAGCAGGTCCCGCAGGAGAAGCGGACCGCCGTGCGCAACCACGGCGGAGGGCACCACAACCACTCCCTGTTCTGGACGGTCCTCGGTCCCAACGGGGGCGGCAAACCCGAGGGAGACCTCGCGGCCGCGATCGACTCGACCTTCGGGTCCTTCGAGGACTTCAAGCAGCGGTTCGCCGACGCCGCGGCCGGACAGTTCGGGTCCGGGTGGGCGTGGCTCGTGGTGAAGGACGGCACCCTCGAGGTGATCGCCCGCCCGAACCAGGACTCCCCCCTCATGGAGGGGTACACACCGATCCTGGGCCTCGACGTGTGGGAGCACGCCTACTACCTCAGGTACCAGAACAAGAGGCCCGACTACATCGCCGCGTTCTGGAACGTCGTCAACTGGGGCGAGGTGGCCAACCGGTACTCGGCCGCCAGCTAGTTCGGAGCATCCCCGGCGGCGCCCCCGTAGCGGGGGCGCCGTCTCACGTCCCGTACCCCACCTCCAGCAGCGCCTCGCCCCGGCTCGTCGCGTAGTACACCTGCCAGTGGTAGTAGCCGTAGAAGGTGCGCGGCGCCTCGCGCATCACGCGCGCGTACGCGCCGATCGCCGTCACGTAGTGGCGGCTGGGGTTGTACCGGAACAGGGCGTTGTCCATGTCGGACGGCCCCCCGTTCGCCCGCAGCATCCTGGCCGCCGCGGCTATCGCGTCACCGTAGTCCTCGATATCGCCCCCGTCGCCGTACCGCTCCCAGGTGGCCGGCATGAACTGCATCGGACCGCGGGCGCCGGCGTGGCTGTCGCCGCGTATCCGTCCCATCCGCGTCTCGGACAGGTGGATGGCGGCCAGGTACTCCCAGCCGATCCCGGTGGCCTCCGAGGCCCGCTCGTAGTGCGAGCGCAGCTCGTCGGGCGGCGGGGGCTGGACGATGGTCCATGCGTCGGGGGGCGCGTCGCGCAGTGGGGACGGGAGCAGGCGGCGCAGCGCCTCCCCCGCTTCGACGTTGAGGCGTGCGTGCACCCGGACATCCGGCGGGAGGGCGGCGAAGGCCTCCTCGCGCCATCCCGGGGTCCGGACGAGCTGCCGGTACGACGCCTGCTGCACGCGTCCGGCCCGCTCGAGCCGGTCCGGGTCGGACGAGGCCGTCCTGATCGTGTCCTCCGCCTCGGCGAGCCGGCTCGCCAGCTCCTGCGCAGAGGCGGCGTCGAGCCGACGGGCGGCCTCGAACGGGTCGGGAGCGGGGGTCTCGGCCGG
>DATLFR010000013.1 GCA_035540895.1 Actinomycetota bacterium
GCTCCCGCCACACCCACCCGTCCCGCCCCCCTCGACCAGGTTGGGCAGGGCGGGACGGGTGGGTGTGGCGGGAGCCGATATCCGTATGCACAGGTCGGCGTCTGGGTCGGCGTACGCGAGACGGGCTGCGTCCACGGTCGCGGTCCCGAGCACGCGTCCGGACGGGGCCGTGAAACGCCGGCCGACCAGCCCTCCCACCCCCACCTCCACGGCGCTGCGGTCGAGGCCGTCGGGGAGAGGGGTCCGGACCATGACCGACGAGATGAGGCCGGTCCGGGCGTCCGCGGCGCCGGACGCATGGTCGTACGGGGCCCCGGCGTCCTGGGCGCGGGCCGCCGGAGCGGTGAGGGCGAGCAGGCCGGCCACGGCGGCCGCGGCTCGCACCCTCAGGGCGATGCCGGTCCCGGTGTCCCTCCGACGCACGGCGGCCTAGCGCTCGTAGCGCGCCGTGTACGACCCGTGGGCGGTCCCGCCCGAGACACCGACGCAGAACCCATCGACATCGAACGTGCCGGACATGCCCTCGGATATCCCCGTGCCCCGTGTCCTCGGTCAGGCCCGCTCGCGCACCACCTGGGCTAGCAGGGTCGGGCGGTCGGTCATGATCCCGTCGACGCCGATGTCCAGGAGCCACTCCATCGTCGGACGGTCGTTGACGGTCCATACATGGACGACGAACCCGTTCGCGTGCGCCTTCCGCACGAACTCACCGCCGCGGTCTACCACCTCGATCCCCGCGAAGTTCAAGGGCACCTGCAGCGCGTGGTACCTCGGGTTGGGAGCGCCCGGGAGCGGTCCGCGGATGCTCGCCCAGAAGGCGGCCGTCTGTCCGGTCGCCGTAGCCGTCGACACGTCCGGTGCCGCGAGCTTGAACGCCTCGAGGTGGCTGTCCACGAAGCTGGCCACGACGACGTCGCGGGCCCGGCCCGTCTCCCTCAGGATGTCCGCGACGGTCTGGTGATAGGGCGCCGTCTCGGGGGCGCCGCTCTTGATCTCGAGGGTGAACGGGACGTCGGGGAACCGCGTCAGGAGCTCGCGCAGCGTCGGGACGCGGAAGTCGTCCGGGGTGAAGCCGGCCGGCGGAGGAACGGCTCCCGTGGCGATGCCCCGGTACGGGAAGGTCCCATCGGGCGCCCGGAAGTCGTGCCCGGCGTCGAGCGTCCTGATCTGGGCCAGGGTCATGGAGTCGACGCGTCCGGACCCGTCCGTCGTCCGGTCGACCGTTGCGTCGTGCATGGCGATCACCTCGCCGTCGGACGTGGCGTGCAGGTCGGCCTCGAGCATGTCCGTGCCCGCCTCGAGCGCCTTCGCGTACGTGAAGAGCGTCTCCTCGGGACCCTCGGAGGCGCCGCCTCGGTGGGCGATGTTGAGGAACGGGAGGCCGGCCCAAGGGTTGTCGGGCGACTGCGCGGCCGATGGCACGGCGGGCGCGGCGACCAGCGTGACCAGCGCGAGGACGACGAGGTGTCTGTGCGAGCGCAAGCTTCTCCTCCCAGGGTGTCGCCCGCGACGTTCGACATCGGCGGGAGCGGGTCCTGCCCGGGTGGGGCTCCCGGGTCGGGCGTCCACCCGTCCACCTGTCCACCGCGGGGCCTCGACGGAGCCATGCCTGGTACCGTCTCCCCGACGGACAGGGAGGGTGCCCATGCGCAGGCTGAAGATGGTCCTCGCGCTCGCCGCGCTCGTGATCGGGAGCGCGTTCGCGGCTCCCGCGGCGTCCGCGGGCGGGTTCTGCGGACCCGAGGACGGATGCTCACCGTGCAGCGGCGAGATCGTCATCGACGGCAAGAACACGAGGATCGAGTTCCACCAGTGCTGACCTGAGTCGCGGGCGCCGCGCAGCGGCGCCCGCGCAGGTCCCCCCGCACCCCCCGGTACCCTGGCTCCCGTGCGCATCCGGACGGCCAGCCACCTGTACGGGGAGACCATCCTCCGCAACGACTTCCCGGCCGAGTACGCCGAGCTCACCGCCGCCCTGACCGGGTGCGAGCTCCCGCTGCGCCCGTCCGGACCGTTCACCGAGCGCGGGCGTCCCCAGACGCCGAAGCGCCAGCGCCGCCGCGTCCGGGGCGTGGACGGGTACGCCCTCTTCCCGATCGACCAGGCCGCGCTGAACCAGCGGTTCGACGACGTCCTGCGGGAGGCGGGCTGGAGCAGGCAGCCGTTCGTCGTCCAGCAGCCGGCAGGATCCGTCCTCGACAAGTACCTGAAGGGCGACTTCTCGAAGCACCGGGTCTTCGTCGAGGTCGAGTTCGGCAACGCGGCCAGCCTCTACCGCGACCTGTTCAAGTTCCAGATCGCCGGACGCTCCGGCGTAGGCGAGGTCGGCGTCCTCGTCGTCGCCACCGCCGACCTGGCCAAGTTCTTCGACTCGGGCGTGGCCACGTTCGAGCAGGCGGTCAGCCTCCTGCCCTACATGCGCATCGGCATCCAGCTCCCCATCTGGGTGGTGGGGCTCGACGTCGACGACTGGGCTCCCATACGCGCCCGTTACGACGAGATGCAGGCGGAGGCCTCCGCGCACGGGATCCGCTGTCACCCCTTCGACTTCATCCATTCGATCGCGCCCGAGGAGCTGTTCGCGGAGTACCTGTGGGAGCCGGATCCCGAGGCTTGAGCTCGCGGACCTTCTTCGTCCGGACGCTGCTGCGTTGGGGACGACGCAACCGGCGTGACTTCCCGTGGCGCAGCGACACGGACCCGTTCCGCGTGCTCGTCGCGGAGATACTCCTCCAGCGGTCCAGGGCAGGCACGGTCGCGAAGGTGTACGAGGCGCTCTTCGCGCGCTGGCCGACCCCGGAGACGCTCGCGGGAGCCGACCCGGACGAGATCCGGACGGTGATCCGCCCGCTCGGACTGGTCAGTCGGGCCGTCCGCCTGCGTGATCTCGCGGCGGTAGTGGCTGAGGGGGGAGTGCCCCGATCTCCGGAGGATCTCCAGCGGCTCCCAGGCGTGGGGGCGTACGCGGCCCGGGCGACGGCAGCCGTCGCGTTCGGACGCCGCACCGCCGTCGTCGACGGCGTCAGCGCCCGCGTATACCGCCGCTACTTCGGGGCCGAGGCCGTGCTCGCCCCCACCGCCGACCCGGCGCTGTGGCGCCTGGTGGAGGAGGTGACGCCGAACGCGGCGGTGCGGGAGTGGAACTGGGCGGTGCTCGACCACGCGTCCGCGATCTGCACGCCGAAGGTGCCCCGCTGCGGACTGTGTCCGCTCGAGCCCCGCTGCGCGTACGCGGTGTCCGGGGGCCGCCGCGCGGAGTAGGACGCCCGGGCACCGACGACCAGAACCCGCCAACCGTGCGCCGCAGACGTGGATACGGCGCACGGAGGTCGCCTTCTGGGTCGCATACGACCAGAACCCGCCGCTCGTGTCCGGATGGACAGCCACAGGATCACCGATGGTGTCTCATGGCCGGGGGAGGGGCCCGCGGCCCCCGCGTAGGTCAGCGCAGTCCGGTGTCGGGCTCGGTGGCCAGCACCCGTCCGATGCGTTCCACGAGTCCGACGACGAGCGCGTTGCCCATGCAGAAGGCGCGGCGTCCCTCCGGCATGCCGGTGCCCGTCCAGCCGTCCGGGAAGCCGTTCAGCCGCTCGAGCTCGACGGGGGTGAGACGGCGCAGGCGGCCGTCCGGGGTCTGGACGACGTGCTTGAAGCGCGAGGGCGTCCGGCCTCCCTCGCCGGTGAGGATCGTGCGACTCGGCCTGTCCAGGGGGTCGGGGAACGGGACGGCTCCCTCGCTGTAGTGGTAGGTGTAGCCGCTGGCGTGCGTGCGCCGCTCCCGCTTGGCTCCCTTCAGGTAGCGCCACGCCTTCAGCTCGCGCCGCGGGATGTAGAAGCGGGCCGGGACGTCGTCGTCGAGGACGTCCCCGAGGACGGAGAACGGGCCCTCGTGGTCGGGACGCACGTCCATCGTCCACACCTTCCGGTCCCAGACGGCGCCCGCGGACCGGAACGGCGTGTGACGGAGGCCGCGCCCGAACGTCTCCGAGAGCTCGTAGACGTCGCCGTCGATCGAGAGCGCGGGGCCGCCGACCCACTCCTCGGGCCGAACCGGGAACGCCCGGGCCAGGACCCCGTCGGACAGGATCAGCCGGTCCCCCGACCCGGCGACGGACGAGGCCAGCCTGGCGCAGACGAACACACGCCGGCGCCGCTGCGGGAACCCGTACTCGGCCGCGTTCACGACTCGCCACTCCACGACGTACCCGAGGTCGGACAGGCAGGCGAGCATCACGGCGAAGTCGCGTCCCCGCTGGGAGGCGGGGGATTTCAGGAGCCGGTCGACGTTCTCGAGCAGGACGATCCGGGGCCGCTTGAGGGCGAGGAAACGGTGGATCTCCCACCACAGGACCCCCTTCTTCCCGCGGAGCCCGAGCGCCTGGGGGAGCGGCTTCGAGACGCTGTAGTCCTGGCACGGGAAGCCTCCGCACAGCAGGTCCACGTCGGGGATCTCGGCCTCCCCCGCCTCCGCCCGGTCGAGGACGACCGCGATGTCGTCGCAGACGTGGCCGTCCGGGCCGAAGCGGGAGACGTAGCAGTCGGACGCGTGCTGCCTCTTCGTCGACGGCTCCCACTGGTTGGACCAGACCGTCTCCCACCCGGCGCGCTCCAGGCCCAGGCGGAACCCGCCCACGCCGGCGAACAGCTCGGCGACCGTCCCCGGCCCGCTCTCGGATCTCATGATCGTGATCCAGAAGGTAGCAGCGGGCACGGACGGACCGCGCCCCACCGGACCGACGGGAGCGGGCCCGGACCCGCTCTGACATCGGTGCCGTGTCACACTCGCCCCGGACGGATGCCCGACCGCTGGGTAGGAGGACGATGCCGCCGTTCAAGGACCAGGTCTCTCGCGCGTCGGTCCGGCGGCTCGCCGGGGTGCTCGCCGGCGGCGACCCCGGGTTCGGCTCCCGGCGATTCGTCCAGGAGGTCTCCCGCGGCCTGGACGAGCTCGAGCTGAAGGCGAGGATCGCGCACATCGCTGCCGCGCTCACGCGTCACCTCCCCGCCGACTTCGAAGCGGCGGCCGCGCTCGTGCTGCGGACCGTGCCCGGCTCGGACCTGGACATGTGGGAGGCCTGGCCGGTGATGGACTGGGTCGCCCACGCCGGCATCGACGCCCCCTCCACGGCCCTCGAGGTGATCGGCGCGGTCACGCCGAGGGCGTCAGGCGAGTTCGCCGTCCGACCGTTCATCGACCGCTACCCCGATCTCGCGTTCCGGACGATGGAGCGATGGACCGAGGATCACGACGAGGAGGTGCGGCGCCTCGTCTCCGAGGGGAGCCGTCCGCGCCTCCCGTGGGCGCCGCGCGTCCCGTTGCTCGACGCGCAGCCGACCTGGGCGGTACCTCTGCTCGACCGGCTGAGGGACGATCCGTCGCCCTATGTCCGCCGCTCGGTGGCCAACCATCTCAACGACCTGTCCAAGGCCGACCCGGGGGCCGCGCTCGAGGTGGCGCGACGCTGGTCGGTCGAGGGGGGCACCCACGCGGCCGCGGTCCTGCGCCACGGCCTGCGCACGCTCGTGAAGGCGGGTGATCCGCACGCCCTGGCGCTCGTGGGAGCCGACGCCGAGGCCCCCGTCGAGGTCCACGACTTCACGGTGGTGACCCCGACGGTCAGGCTGGGGGACGCGCTCGAGTGGCGGTGCGTCCTCACGACGCGCCACGACGATCCGGTCACGGCGCTCGTCGACTACGTCGTGCATTTCGCGGGCGCCCGTGGGGCTCCCAGACGCAAGGTGTTCAAGCTCAAGAGGGTGCGGTTGGAGCGAGGCCGCACCGTCGAGATCGTGCGCCGCCACCCGCTCGTGCCAGTGACGACGCGCCGCTACTACCCGGGGAGGCACCGGGTGGAGGTCCAGGTGAACGGTCGCGTCCTGGCCGGCGGCGACTTCGACCTCGTCCTCGATCAGCCGGTCGCCAGCGATCTTGCGCCGGGGGAGTCGATCCTGCAGGAGAACGCGCCACCCGACGACACCCCCCCGGGCGAATCCACCAGCAGCTGGTCGTCGTAGCGGCACCCGAGTCGTACCAGCTCAGCCCGGCGCCGTAGGGGGAGGGGGTCCGCTTGAGCTCGAGCACGGCTTCGACGAAGGCCTTCCTCTCGGCCGGGCTGAGCCGGGTGACGCTCTTGCGCAGGCGAGCGGGTTCGGCGGCTCCCGCAGGAACGGGGATCGACCCCATCGCCGAGCCCAACAGGACCAGTGAGACCACGATCCTGACCATCGCCTTCATGGCGCCCCCCTCTCCGGAACCGTCGCGATCGGGAACAGCCTCCCGGCAGCGCCCGGGTGGTACATGAGTCATATGACTCAAGTACGGGCAGGTGTGCGAGGGAGACTGGTCCCAGGTGAACGCTGAAGCACGGGCGAGGGGCACGATGAGCTTCCTAGTGGTGGAGCCCGACCCGTCGGCTCCTCCCGGGAGGCGGGCGACGCACTCTCCCGACTATCCGCGCGTCGTCGCGGCCGCCGTCTCCGCTCGGGGAGGTCGGGTGACGGGCTGCACCGATGGGTCCGAGCGGCGCTGGGTGGGGGCCTTCACGGGAGCCGCTGACGCGGTCGCCGCCGCCCTCGAGCTCCACGTCACGCTGCGCGCGATCGACGCGGCCGCCGCGATGGCGCTCGACGCGGGCGATGTGGAAGTGGACGTCGACGGGGGGTACCGCGGTCGCGCGTTGGACCGCTGCCTCGTCCTCGCGCATCAGACGCGCGCCGGCCACATAGTCGCGTCAGCTTCGGTGGCCGCGCTCACCTCCGACCGGTTCGAGTACAAGGACCTCGGACCTCACAGGCTCTGGGAGGGACAACCGGAGCGCGTGTTCCAGTTGCTGCATCCGGACATGGACGAAGCCGACCCGCTGGACCGGACCGGCAGCCGCACCCCGACGAACCTCCCCACGCAGGCCACGTCGTTCGTCGGTCGCGACGACGAGCTCCGCCGCATCCGCGGACTGCTGGGGTCGGCCAGGCTCATCACGCTGCTCGGCCCGGGTGGGTCCGGGAAGACGAGGCTGGCCGTGCGCGCCGCCACGGAAGCGGCGCCCTCCCACCCCGACGGCGTCTGGTTCGTGGACCTGTCCGGGGTCGCGCCGGGCGAGGACCCCGCGCAAGCCGTGGCCTCGACCCTGGGGTTGCGGGGGGTGGCCGGTCTGCAACCGATGGACCGGCTCGTCGCCCATCTCGAGCACCTCCGCTGCCTGATCATCTTGGACAACTGCGAACAGGTCGTGGAGGCGAGCGCGGAGGTCGCGGGCGGCCTGGCCGAGCGGTGTCCCGGGGTGACCGTGATGGCCACGAGTCGAGCGGCGCTGGACCTCCCAGGCGGACACGTGCTGAGGGTTCCGCCGCTCCAGGTTCCTGCGCCGGGGGAGCCCATCGAGCGCGCCGAAGCGGTGCGCCTCTTCTGCGACCGGGCGAGCTCCGTCCGCGACGGGTTCCGCTTGTCGAACGCGAACGCCGCAGCGGTGGCCGAGATATGTCGCCGCCTCGACGGGATACCGCTCGCGATCGAGCTCGCGGCAGGACGCGTCAACACGCTTTCCCCGGACCAGATCGCCGCCGGGCTCGACGACCGCTTCAAGCTGTTGGCGGCCGGTGCCCCCGCATCGCGGCAACGCACCCTCGAAGGATCCGTGGAGTGGAGCTACTCGCTCCTCGACGACCAAGAGAAGGGGGTCCTCCGCCGAACCAGCGTCTTCGCAGGAGGCTTCGCCCTGCGGGAGGCGGAGCGGGTCTGCGCGGCCGAGGGGTTCCCACCGTCGCAGGTCCTGGACGTGATCGCCCGACTCGTCGACCGTTCGCTCATCGCTTCCGAGGAGGCACCGGACGGCTACCGCTACCGCCTGCTCGAGACGATCAGGGAGTTCGCGCAGGCGCGCCTGATGGAGGCCGGGGATGCCGACGCCTGCCGTCGTGAGCATGCCGAGACCTACGTCGAACTGGCGTCGAGGCTCCTCGATCTGTCGGGGTCGGACCCGGACGCGGCCATCGCTGCCGCTCGTACCGAGATCCCCAACCTGGTCGCGGCCTACGAGTGGTGCATCGACGAGCGAGCTCCCGGGGATGCGCTCAGGATCGCCTGTCTCCTAGCCTTCGCGCTGAGCAGGTCGGCTGCGCAGAGATCGATCGAACTCGTGCGCCGCGCGCTGGCCGCCGCACCGGACGCCCCGATGCTCCTGCGCGCCGTGGGCCACCTGGCGCTCGGTCACTCGATCGCGGACACGACGGACTTCGCCGAGGCCTTGCGCGTGTGGGACGAAGGGCGGGCGCTGGCTCGGTCGGCAGGCGCCCCCCAACTGGCCGCCGCCATCGCGGCCCAGAGCGCTCACCTGAGGGTCCTGATCGACCCGCTGGCGGCGCGGGAGGCTGCCACTCAGGCGGTCAAGGAGGCTGAAGCCGCCGGCGCGCACATGGCCCTCGAGTCCGCGCTGATCGCCTGGAGCACCTACGAGTCATTCTTCGGGAGCCCGGTCCTCGCTCACCAGTTGAATCGACGAGCCCTCGAAGAGGAAGCCGGCCGCGGTAGCGCGGGCGAGGCTCTGGCGGCGGAGTGCTGGAGGCGGCTCGCCTTCGTCGATGGTGTGACGGAGGTTCCACCGATGGTGCGGCAGAGGAGGGAGACCACCGATCGGATCCCAGCGAGCCGTGCTTCGGCCGACCTCTTCGAGGCCTGGGCGGCCGAGATCCTCGGGGAGGTCGCCGAGGCCCGAGCTCTGTGGGCGCGTGCCGTCAGGTCCTGCCCGGACGGGTACCTCATGTCCCTCACGCTGCTGAGGGCGGGCCGTTTCGCGCTGGGTGACGGACGGCTCGAGACCGGCATCGAGCTCCTCCTGCGGGCGGAGGAGGTCGCCCCGAAGCAACGCGTCCCGGTCACCGCGGCGCTCATGACCGGGGTGGCCCTCGCCGCGATGGCCTCGGGCGACGCGGCCTCCGCGCGGGCGCAGCTCGAGCGAGCCATCGACTACGCCCGCCGGCAGCGTCTGCGCCAGGAGCTGGGGGAGGCGCTGCTCGAACTCGGCCGTCTCGACCTCAGCGAGGGGGATCCGCTCGCGGCGCAGCGCAGCCTGCGGGAGGCGGCCTCCGTCGCGGCCACGATCGGTGACAACGGCGTCGGGGTCCAGGCGCTCGAGGCGCTCGCCCGGGCGGCGTCCGCCGAGGATCGGCCTGGGGACGCGGTGCGCTTGCTCGGGGCGGCGAACGCCGCGAGGAGTGCCCTCGGCTACGCGCCGATGCCCGATCGTGCGGCAGAGATCGAAGCGTGCATCGCGCTCACGCGGGGAGCGCTGGGGGACGAGGCGTTCGAGCGGGCCTGGACGCATGGCAGCTCGACGCCGCTCGAGGACGTGCTGGCGTCGGAAGCCCGGGGTCGCGGCCCCCGAGGGCGTCCCGCCTCGGGCTGGGACAGCCTCACCCCCGCTGAGCTCGCCGTGGTACGTCAGGCTGCCCACGGACGTTCGAACAAGGAGATCGGCGCGATCCTCCACCTCTCGCCCCGGACCGTGCAGAACCACCTGTCCCGGGTCTTCGGCAAGCTCGGCATCTCATCGCGCGCGGAGCTGGCCGCCCTGGCTGCGACGCGTCATCTGCCGGGCGAAGACTGAAGCCCACACCCAGTCCGTCGAGGGGTCAGGAACGGGCTACGCCTGGGGCGGCGTGGCGTCGTCCCAGGACGTCACCCGGTAGCCCCGGACGCCCGCCCCGAGCATGACCGCACGCGCGGCGAGCCTCACGTCGTCGGGCGACATCCGCTCCGGGTTCGACCGGATCGTCGGCAGCAGGTCCTTCGACTCGATGACCCGGACCTGGCCGAACTTCATCGGCCCTCTCTCCAGCTCGGTGGCCGTCAGGACGACGAGCGCGTTCACCCACGGTGTCAGCCCGGTGTGCGCGATGCGCTTCTTCACCTCGAACGCCTCGCCGAGAGCCTGCTTCAGGGTCCCGCGCTCGTCGGTGCCGCTGCGCATGAAGGTCCCACCCGGGCCTGCGTAGACACGGCCCGTCCATGCCTTCGTCTCGATCGCCCACACCCCCGTCGGACCGACGACGACATGGTCGAGGTTGCCGTGTCCGGTGTCGATGTCGTGCAGGATGCGATAGCCCTCCGGCTCGAGCTCGGACAGAAGGCGGCCGACCGCTTCCTCCCCGCGCGCCCCCTTCAGCCACGGCATGAGGAGTTGCATCGTGTCCTCACGATCGGTCCAGACGGCGAGCGCGAACACGGGCAGCGACATCCACCAGGAGGTGAGCGGCAACAGGTGCAGGGCGATGGCTGCTGCCAACCAGATCCCGAAGCCGACGAGCGCGAGACGACGCGCGCGCGTCTGGACGACCGACCGTGCGAACCCCCCTGCTGTGCCGAACGTAGGCATCGCGCTCCCCCCGATCCCCGTCGCTTCTCCCTCGAGCATACGCGATCGCGAAGCGCGGAAGCGCGTCGCGCATCAGCTGTCTCCGCGAGGATATGCGTCGAGGGTCCGCCGGTCGAGCGCGAGATAATTTCACTCCGCCCGAGGCGAGAAATGGACGCCGCACGACCGATGGCTCCGGGCGCAAGACACCTTAGTCAACATCGTTTACAATGAGTCCTCCCCACCCCCCGGACCGGAGGTCTCCCATGGGCATCCAGCAGCGCGTCGTGAAGCAGACGATCACCGAATACGTGTGCGACCTGTGCAAGAAAGTCGTGCGCGACAAGGACGCTACGGTCGGCAACCTGTCGGTGAAGCCGGCCGGCGCCCGCGGACGGCCTCGGCAGATAGATGTCGTCTTCCACCCGCAGTGCCTCTCGCGGATCGCCGACGGCGGCCGTCCCCGGGCCGCGAAGAAGCCGGCCGGGCGAAAGAAGGGAGCCGCGCGCAAGGCCGGCGCGAAGAAGCGGGCTTCCGCGGGTTCGAAGAGCTAAAGCCCTACGAGGCCCGGCCGACGGGCCGCGTTTTCAGTTACCCGCGGATCGCTTCGAGGATGGCTCTGACGTGTCCGCGGGCTGCTGCGAAATCCGATCTGGCTCCCGTCGCCTCGTCCATGTATAGATCGCGTCGCACCTCGACCATCAACGACGAGACGCGCGGGTCCTGCCGGTAGTGCCGAAGCGGGACATAGGTGCCCGCGAAAGGCACGTCCCGCGCCGTATCGAGGCCCCGCTCGGCGCACGCCGCTTCGGCGCGCTCGATCATCGGCGCCGGTGTGTGGAACGGGTCCGTCCCCAGGCATATAGAAGGACGGGGCTGCACCGGAGGGAGCTCGTATGGGAGCGGCTGCGACGGATACGAATGGACATCCACGATCGTGCAGCTCCCGAAGGTCTCGAGCATCCGGTCCACGACGCCCGTGAACGCCGCGGCGTACGGCTCGAAGAACCGGGCCAGCAGCTCGTCCCGGTCCGCCGGGGTGCGCAGCGGTCGACCGCCGGACGTCCGGGTGTAGACGGCTCCCATCCCGACCGCCTCCATCGTCTCCCGGTCCGGATCGGGGAACCGCTCCGGGTCGACGACCAGGCGGCTGACCCCGTTCACGAACATCACGCCACCGAGATCGAGGACGTCTGCGGCGAGCTCGTCGGTGTAGGCGTCCGTCATCGCAAGGAGCTCCGCCTCGAGCTCGGTCCTGTCCAAGAGGAGCGTCGAGGCGAGATCGGACGGGATGTGGCGCGACGGATGGGGGACGTGGGCCACCATCGGCACCGTGATCCCCTCGGGAGGTTCGAGCACGCTGAACGCGGCCTCCTCGCGCACCCACGCCATGTCCGTCAGCGGGCGAACAGGGACGCCAGGTCGACCCTCAGGTCCGGGAGTACGGACGGCGACACCTCGTCCGTGTGCGCGACAGCGTCGGCTCCCGGACGGTGCACCACGACCTCCAGCCTCCGGTCGTTGGGGGAGTGGACGTGGTCGGCGCACGTGAGCCGCTGGGTGGGATGGGTGGCCATGGTTCACCGATCCTTCGTAGCCGAGGGGAAGGCCTCCGAGGTTACCAACGGGAGCCGGCCCGCCCGCTTCCGAAGCCGGTAACGGCTCCCGTCTCACCCCCGTAGGGGGTGTCGGCCACGAGTTGTCGGGCCTGCCACTCGTGGCCCGTCCGAGGGAACGGGGAGGGCGATGGCATGACGAGGACGCACGAGTGCCGGTTCGACTTCGACCATTGGCGGGGCCATATCGCGAGGTTCGGCCCCCACCTGCGGCCCGCGTACCTATGCGAGGAGCGGTCGTGTCCGGAGCGGCGGTCTAGGCCTACGCGCCACGTCACCTTTGCGACTTCTCGCGGCGCGAGACGGTGGCGCTGTTCCGCGGACACGGCCAGGAGCGTCCAGCCACCAGGTACGAGCTGAGGATCGCCTAGCCCGGGCGAGAGTGGAAGGGCGGGGACCGGAGTCGGTCCCCGCCCCTCTGCGTTCCAGGGGTGCGGGGCTGGTAGGGTCACCCCGTGAACGGCCCCCACGACCTCGGCGGCATGGACGGGTTCGGTCGCGTCCCCTACCAGGCCGAGGAGCCGGTCTTCCACGAGCCCTGGGAGGGCCGCACCTTCGCCCTGCTGGGCGCCGGGATGGTGGCCGGCCTGTACGGCACCCCGGTCTTCCGGCACTCCATGGAGCGCATCGAGCCCCCGCGGTACCTGGCCTCCTCGTACTTCGAGCGCTGGTCGATCGGCCTGGCCACCCTGCTCGTGGAGTCCGGCGCCGTCACCGCGGAGGAGCTCGATGCCGCGCTCGGCGAGCCCATGCCGCGCAGCCTCCCCGTCCGGGCTCCCCGTCTCGCGAGCCCCGGTCCCGACGTCACCGAGCCGTGCTTCCGCGTGGGGGACGCGGTCCGGGTTCGCAACGAGCACCCGGTCGGGCACACGCGCTGTCCGCGCTACGTCCGCGGACGCGTGGGCACCGTGACGATCGTGCACGGGCCCGGCAACCTCGACGATGTCGAAGCCCACAGCGACGGCAAGAGGCTCGAGCCCGTCTACGCGGTCAGGTTCGAAGGGTCGGAGCTGTGGGGCGCCACCGCCGAACCGCGGACATCGGTCACCATCGACCTGTTCGAGAGCTACCTGGAGGCTTCATGAGCGACACGCACGGTCACTCCCACGAGGTCGCGGGTCCGGCGGCCCGCGTGGCCGCGCTCGAGCGGGTCATGATCGAGAAGGGCCTGGTGGAGGAGTCGTTCATCGACTCCGTCGTCGAGACCTATACGGACAGGTTCGGGCCCCGCAACGGCGCCCGCGTCGTCGCCCGGGCCTGGACCGACGACGCCTACAAGCAGCGGCTCCTGGCGGACGGCAAGGCGGCCATCGCCGAGCTCGGGTTCGACGGTCCGGAGGGGGACGTCGTAGCGGTCGAGAACACCGACGAGGTGCACAACGTGGTCGTCTGCACCCTGTGCTCCTGCTACCCGTGGTCGGTGCTCGGGCTCCCGCCGCGCTGGTACAAGAGCTACGAGTACCGGGCGCGGATGGTCCGGGAGCCGCGGACCGTCCTGCGGGAGTTCGGCCTCGACCTGCCGGCGGAAACGGAGGTCCGGGTGTGGGACTCGAGCGCCGAGAAGCGCTACCTCGTGCTGCCGCAACGCCCCGCGGACACGGACGGGCTCGAAGAGGACGCCTTGGCCAGCCTGGTCACCCGGGACTCGATGATCGGGGTGTCGCGCCTGTGACCACCGATCCCGAGGCGGCGTTCGAGGAGCCCTGGCAGGTGAGGCTGTTCGCGCTCACCCAGGCCGTGGTGGGCGACGACCGCGAGGCCTTCCGTCAGCGCCTCATCTCCGCCATCGACCAGGACCCGCACCGCGGCTACTGGGAGTCGTGGCTGGCGGCGTTCGAGGACCTGGTCGCGGCGCGCACGGACGTCTAGGGTCCGGTGACCGGCTCGCACCTCCCCACCGGCACCGTCACCCTCCTGCTCGCCGACATCGAGGGCTCGACCCGGCTGTGGGAGAGCGACCACGACTCGATGGCCCGCGGGATCGCGGTCCATGACCGGGTGGTGGCCGACGCTCTGCAGCGGCACAACGGCGTCCGGCCGCGTGACCAGGGTGAGGGGGACGCCTTCGTGGCCGCCTTCGAGCGGCCCACCGACGCCGTCGCATGCGCGCTCGAGATCCAGCTCGGCCTTGCCCAGCCCCACGACGGCACGCCCATCAGGCTGCGGATCGGCGTGCATACCGGCGAGGTGCACAAGCGGGACGAGTGGAACTACATGGGGACGTCCATCAACCGGACGGCCCGCGTCCGCAACATCGGGCACGGCGGACAGGTGCTGCTTTCCCAGGTCACCCGCGACCTCGTCCTCGACTCCCT
>DATLFR010000014.1 GCA_035540895.1 Actinomycetota bacterium
GACCGGGACGGCTCACCGAGGACCGCAGCAAGTGTGCCCCCGACGGACAGCGCCAGCAGAACGTCACGATCACCTCGCCCCCCTGCGTCCCCCGATGGCAGGGGGACAACGGAGGCGCCACGTATCAGGGGGTCACCGCGGAGGAGGTCACGGTGATCCGGTACCGGCCTCGGTCCAACGCGCAGGTGGACACCATCCTGCGTTCCCAGGGGCTCGCGTCCTCGCCCGAGGAGGAGAAGCACGCGCAGGACGCCTTCGCCAGGTTCTTCGAGAAGCGCTACGAGTTCTACAACCGGAAGATCAAGTGGGTGGCGATCCAGGGGATCTGCGAGATCTCGCCGCCCGACATGCCGTGCTTCCGCGACGAGGCCCGGCGGTTGAACGCGGAGCACAGACCGTTCGCGATGTTCTACACGACGGCCACCGTGCAGTGGGAGCTGTTCGACCAGTGGACCCAGCTCGGGGTCGTCAACATCGGGGGGTGGCACTTCACCTCCGAGTTCAACACCCAGCGCCGGCCCTTCCACTGGGATGTCTTCATGGACGGCACGCGGACGGCGCGCAACGTCGCCGAGTACTGGTGCAAGAAGATGGCCGGGAAGAACGCGACGTTGGCCGGCGATCCCCTGATGCACAACCGGCGACGCAAGCTGGGCATCATCACGCAGCGGTTCCCTCCGACCCAGAAGAACGCGGAGGACCTGCGCGCGATGGTCACGGGCGGGATGTGCGGTGGGCCCAACGATGCGGCCGGGATCCAGACGACGCCGTCGGACATCTACAGCGCCCAGCAGACGGCGGTGACGGCGATGGAGCGGCTCCAGGAGGAGGGAGCCACGACCATCGTCATGCTGTCCGATCCCATCGGACCTCGCTTCTTCACGACGGCGGCGACGTCGCAGCGCTACTACCCGGAGCACCTGCTCGCCGGCTCCGGGTTGATCGACTACGACGTGCTCGGCAGGCTGTACGACACCTCGCAGTGGGTGAACGCCTTCGGACCGGGCCACCTCGCTGAGCCCATCCCGTTCCGCGAGAGCGACGCTGCGAAGGCCGCGGCGGACGTGGGCGTCTCGAACGTGTACTCGGGCGCCAACCTGCTGTACGCGTACATGTCGCTCGTCGCCTCGATGGTCCAGATGGCGGGGCCGAACCTCAACCCGGCCACCGTCGAGCGCGGTGTGCTCAACCTGCCGCCGTCGGGCGGCTGGGAGCGCACCCGCAACCCGGCCTCGGTCCTCGTGAAGTTCGGACCCGGCGATTACACGGCGATCGAGGATTCACGCCACACCCGTTGGGACCCGAGCGCGACGTCCAAGATCGACGGTGGGCGCGGAGCGTACATCAGCTTCGAGGGTGGACGCCGCTTCGAGGTAGGCCGCTGGCCCGGGGGCGAGCCGAGGCAGTGAGCCGTACGGGAGACCTGGCGGACCGCCTCGAGGCATCGCCCGCGGCGCCGCTCCTGGCTGCGTGGCGGGCGCCTCGCCTCGGGCTCGCCATCCGGGTCGTGGCCGGAGCGCTGCTCCTGCGCGTGGGCCTCAACCTCCTCCTCCCCGGGCGGCTCCCGATGGGCATCCTCGTGTACGGCGCGGTCATCGGGGCGCTGTACGGGCTGATAGCCATCGGCCTGATCCTGGTCTACCGCGCGAACCAGGTGGTCAACTTCGCCCAGGCCGGCATGGGAGCCGTGCCCGCTGTCGTCGCGCTGCTGCTCCTGACGAGCATGGGATGGCCTTACCCGCTGACGCTGCTCTTCCTCATCGTGAGCGCGCTCGCGCTGGGAGCGACGGTCGAGTTCCTCTTCATCCGCCGCTTCTCGCAGGCGCCGCGACTCATCCTCGCCGTGGTGACGATCGGCGTCGGGCAGCTCATGGCGTACTTCGAGTTCCATACCCCCCGCTGGCTGACCGGCAACGTCCTCCCGCCGACCGACTTCCCGACCCCCTTCGCGCGCGTCGAGTTCATGCTCGGAGGGACGGTCTTCCGGGGCGACCACGTCTTCGCGGTGGTCGTCGTCGCGGCCTGCGTCGCCGCCCTGGGCGCGTTCTTGCGCCTCACGCGGCTGGGTATCGCCGTTCGCGCGTCTGCTGAGAACGCCGAACGGGCAGCGCTCCTCGGCGTGCCGGTCGCGCGCGTCTCGACCATCGTGTGGATGCTCGCTGCGCTGCTGTCCGCGTTCGGGATCTTCCTCCGAGCTCCGCTCGTCGGATTGTCGCTCGGCACCATCGTCGGTCCGACGGTCCTCCTGTATGCGTTGACCGCCGCCGTCGTAGCGAGGATGGAGAGGCTCCCGGTCGCCTTCTTCGCCGGGATGGCGGTCGGCGCGATCAACCTCTCCGTGTACTACGCGACGCGCCAGATCGTCCTCGCCGACGCAGCCATGCTGCCGATCATCCTGGTCGCCCTGCTCGTCCAGCGTGCGGCCGGCGACCGGGCGCGGGACACCGGGATATCCACGTGGCGGAACGTGAAGGAGTTCCGCCCGATACCGGCCGAGCTGCGGAACGTGAGAGAGGTCGTGGCCGTCCGGGCCGCCGTCGCGGCTCTCGTCGTGATCGGCACGCTCGCGCTCCCGTTCGCGGTCGGTCCCCTGTTCCGCAACGACATATCGATGATCCTGATCTACGCGATGATCGGGGTGTCCCTGGTGATCCTCACCGGCTGGGCGGGACAGATCAGCCTCGGTCAGTTCGCTTTCGTCGGGCTCGGCGCCGCCGTGGCCGGGGGGCTCGCGGCCAACCACCAGTGGGACTTCTTCGCGACGCTCGCGCTGGCCGGGCTCACCGGTGCTGTGGCGGCTGTCCTGATCGGGCTGCCGGCGTTGCGGGTCCAGGGGCTGTTCCTGGCGGTGACCACCCTGGCCTTCGCGTTCGCCGTCCAGTCGTTCGTCCTCAACCGCGACTTCTTCGGATGGCTGCTCCCCCGTCCGGGCACGCACGTGTACCGGCCCTGGTTGTACGGGCGGATCGACACGGGGAACGACCTCGTCTTCTACTACGTCTGCCTCGCCTTCCTCGGACTCGCCGTCGTGGTCGCCAGGCAGATCAGGTCGAGCCGTTCCGGGAGGATCCTGATCGCCTCGCGGACGAACGTCCGGGCCGCTCAGTCCTACGGCGTGAACACGGCCCGGACCCGGCTCGCCGCGTTCGCCATCTCCGGTTTCATGGCCGCCGTCGCGGGAGCGCTGTTCGCCTACCAGCAGGGCGCGGTGGACACGGGCGCCTTCCCGCCTCTCAACAGTGTCAAGGTCTTCGCGATGACCGTCGTCGGGGGGCTGACGAACGTGGGCGGAGCCGTGGCGGGAGCCGTCTACCTGATCAGCTTCGAGCGCTTCCCGCTGCTGCGAGACATCCCCCTCCTGTCCCTGCTCGCCACGGGCGTAGGGATGGTGATCCTGCTCATGTTCTTCCCCGGCGGCTTCTCCGAGCTCGGCTTCCGCGCGCGCGACAGCTTCCTGCGGTGGGTCGCGGCGCGCCACGGGATCCACGTCCCCAGCCTCGTCGCGGACACGCTCACGCACGAGGACGGCAGCCCCGCTGCTGAGGAGCCGGAGCTGATGTCCGAGCTCGGGGAGACGCTCGAGCACGCGCGGACCGACGTGGTCGTCTGTCCGGTCTGCGAGCAGGACGTCCCGCTCGACGAGGTGCTCGACCACCCGCACTTCTCGTCACGTCGGGGTGTCAAGGGACGGGCTCGCGCTATGGCCGCCGAGACCGTGGCGCAGGAGCGGGTGCGGTGAGTTCGCGTCTCCGCGGCGTCACGGGAGGCGCACCCGTCCTCCCGCTGTTGATCCTGTTCGCGCTCAACCTGGTCGACGAGTTCGACAGGGTCGCGTTCGGTGTCCTCACGCCGGAGATCCGCAACGAGTTCGGGCTGTCCGACGAGCAGATCGTGCTGATCGGCGCGACGGTCGCCGTCCTGGTGCTCATGGCTGCGCTCCCTATCGGGTACCTGGCCGACCGGGTCCGCCGGGTCCGGCTGTCGGGGATCGCCGCGCTCGCATGGGCCTCGATGACGATCCTGACCGGGCTGGCTCCCGTCGTCGCGGTCCTGTTCCTGGCGCGGTTGGGAGCGGGACTCGGGAGGATCATCAACGAGCCCGTGCACTCGAGCCTGCTGGCCGACCTGTACGAGCCTCACGCGCACCCGAAGGTCTTCGCGTTCCACCGGATGGCCAACCCCCTCGGTCTCGGTTCGGCGGTGGTGATCGGGCTGCTGGCATCGGCGTGGGACTGGAGGTTCGTCTTCATCGCGCTCTCGGTGCCCACCTTCCTGCTGGTGCTCTCTCTGACGAGGCTGCGCGAGCCGATCCGCGGCGAGAGCGTCGATCGCGACCTCGCCCGGGAGGCGGCCGAGACGGTCGAGCCCGTTCCGTTCGGTGAAGCGAAGCGACAGCTGTTCGCCGTCCGGACGCTGCGCCGGCTGTGGGCGGGCATCTTCCTGCTCGGCATAGGCGCGATAACCCTCCCGCAGATCATCTCCCTGTTCTTCGAGAGGGAGTACGGGTTCGGGAGCCAGGGACGGGGGTTCGTCGTCTTCATGTCGGGAGCCGGGACGCTGATCGGCCTCTTCGTCGGACAGCGGATCGCCGGACGGGCCCTGGCGGCCGGACGGGTGGAGCAGCTCGCTCGCTACAACGGGCTCTCGTTCGTCGTGCTCGGGTCGGGCCTGCTCGCGATGTCGCTCGCCCCGTGGGCGCCGCTGTCGGTCGCGTTCAACTTCGTGGGAGGACTCGGTCTGGGCGCCTACCAGCCGAACTACTTCCCGCTGGTCGGCCTCGTGGCCCCGCCCCGGGTGCGTTCGCAGGGGTTCGCCTGGGCGATCGTCTACCTGGGGATGGGGGGGCTCCTCTCCCCGCTCACCGCCAGCATCGGCGACTCCGAGGCGGGGTACCGCGTCGCGGTCTCGCTCCTGTCGGTCCTGCTGATGCTGGGCGGCGCCCTAGTCTACTCGGCGTGGCGGTTCGTCGCGCGGGACGTGGCCCAGGCGGCCGCGACGCTGGAGACGGCGGTCAACCTGCGCCGGGAGCTCGAGGAGACGGGGGAGCAAGCCCTGCTCACCTGTCGCGGCGTGGACGTCGCCTACGACGGGGTGCAGGTGTTGTTCGGCGTGGATCTCCAGGTGCGGGAGGGCGAGATCGTCGCGCTGCTGGGCACGAACGGGGCAGGCAAGTCGACCCTGCTGAAGACGATCACAGGCCTCGTCGACCCGATCGGCGGAGCGATCTTCTACGCCGGCCGGGACATCACCCACACCGACGCGGTGCAGTCGGCGAAGCTCGGCATCTCCCAGATCCCGGGCGGGAAGAGCGTCTTCCCGACCCTCACGGTCGCCGAGCA
The DNA here is from genome assembly GCA_035540895.1 of Actinomycetota bacterium. Classification (NCBI taxonomy): domain Bacteria; kingdom Bacillati; phylum Actinomycetota; species Actinomycetota bacterium. Next base: position 5,340 of record DATLFR010000014.1, read on the forward strand.
CTTCAAGGTCGCCGCATGGCTGATGGGAGACGAGCAGGACCGGGTCGATGCGGCCACCGAGGAGGTGCTCGAGACGTTCCCCCGGCTCCGTGAGCGATGGGACCAGATGGCCGGGAACCTGTCGGGAGGCGAACAGCAGATGCTGGGCCTCGGCATGGCGCTGCTCGCCCGTCCGAAGCTCCTCATGATCGACGAGCTCTCGCTCGGTCTCGCTCCGACGATCGTCGAGCAGCTGCTCGAGATGGTCCGGCGGATCAACGAAGCCGGCACGACCATCATCGTCGTCGAGCAGTCGGTGAACGTGGCCCTCACACTGGCCGAGAGGGCGTACTTCCTCGAGAAGGGGGAGGTCAGGTTCTCAGGTCCGACCGAACAGCTGCTCGAGCGCGAGGACATCCTGCGCTCGGTCTTCCTCGAGGGCGCGGCGTCGGCCGGGGGCAACGGCCGGAGGCGGGAGCGCCGGGCTCCCGATCCCGACGCCACGCTCGAGATCGCCGTGGCCGAGCCGGTCCTGGACGTCCGGGGCCTGACGAAGCGCTTCGGCGGCATAACCGCGGTGAACGACGTCAGCTTCGTGCTGTACCCCAACGAGATCCTGGGCATCATCGGTCCCAACGGCGCCGGGAAGACGACCGTCTTCGACCTGATCTCGGGTCACCTCCGGCAGGACTCGGGGCGTCTCTACCTGCAGGGTCTCGACGTCACGGAGTGGGGGGCCGACCGCCGGGCGCTCGCGGGTCTGGGCCGCAGCTTCCAGGACGCCCGGATATTCCCGACGATGACGGTGGCCGAGAACCTGGCGATGAGTCTGGAGAGGCACCTCGAGGTGAGGGACCACCTGGCCGCCGCGCTCGGGCTCCCGGACGTGCGCAACCAGGAGGACGACATCGCTTGGACCGTCAACGACCTGATCGAGATGATGAACCTGGGCGCGTTCCGCGACAAGTTCGTAGGTGAGCTCTCCACCGGGTCGCGGAGGATCGTCGACCTGGCGATGGCGATCGCTCACGATCCGTCCGTCCTGATCCTGGACGAGCCTTCCTCGGGCATCGCGCAGCGGGAGACCGAGGCGCTCGGCCCCCTGCTGCGCCGCATCCGCTCGGAGACCGGCTGCGCCATGTTGGTCATCGAGCACGACATGCCGCTGATCACGGACATCTCCGACCGCATGCTCGCTCTCGAGCTGGGCACGGTCATCGCGGAGGGTGCGCCCCGGCAGGTCATCGCGGACCCCCGCGTCGTCGAGTCGTACCTCGGCGGTGACATCTCGGCGATCAATCGGTCGGGGAAGGTCACGGCGTGAGGCGGCTGGTCGGGGCCACCTCCGCCGTCGTCGTCTCGCTCGCGGTCGTCCTCGCCCCTCCCGCGGGGGCCGACCCCCCCGAGGCCTACGGATGGTGGTCCAGGGCCCGCCCGGCCCTGCCGGGAGGGGTGACCGTGCCCGCTCCCACTGTCCCCGAGGGCGGGCTCTACGTGGCCGGGGAGCCGACCGCCCCGGCCGGGGTGTCCGCGCTGAGGCTCACGCTCCCGACCGGCGCCCACGTAGGGGAGGTCACGCTCGCTCTGGCGAGTGCCCAGGGGGAGCCGGCCGTCCAGGCGTGCGTCGCGACTGTGATCTGGACCCCCGAGCAGGGGGGTGACCTGCAGTTCGCTCCCGCGTCCAACTGCTCGGAGGGGCTGGCCTTCGCCGCCGTCAGCGACGGGAAGCTTCGGATCCCCGCAGGGGGCCTGGTCCGGGAGGGCATGCTGAACATCGTCCTCGAGCCGGTCCCGGGCTCCGTCTTCCAGGCCTCGTTCGATCCTCCGACGGGCGACACGATCGAGGTCGTGCACGGCGGGTCTGGCCCGGGCGAGGAGGACGGGTTCGAGGGCTTCGACCCGGGCGCCCTGTTCGCGCTCCCCGTCACGTCCGCCTCCGCGCCCTTCGACCTGCCCCTCGGGGCGACCCTCCCGCCGCCCGCCCTCGACCGGGCTCCCGCGTCCGGACCGTCCAGGGCGGTTCCGGGTGTGGTGCGGCCTTCCGTCTCCCCGCCGCTCGAAGGCTCCCGGGCGAGGCTCCTCGCTGCCGCCCTGCTGCTCAACCTCGTGTTCGCCTACCTCTGGACCCTGACCCAGGCCACGCACTCGCCTCGGGCGCTCGGACCGATGGCGCGGTACGGGAGCGGAGCGTCGCTCGCTGCCGCCGGAGCGGGGTCCGTCGAGCTGCGAGGGGTGGGTCGATTCGCCCGGCCCCGGCTGGGGCCGCCGCCCCGCCTGTGAACGATCAGGCCGTGGGCCGCACCGGGCTCTCGCTCAGGACCGAGAGCGACCCGTTGCTCGCGGTGGTGCCGCGTGCGACCAATCTCTTGGCGACGGAGAGGGCCTGGGCCACCACCTGGTCCATGTTGTAGTACTTGTACGTGGCGAGCCGGCCCACGAAGTGGACGCCCGGCGTCGCGTCCGCGAGAGCCTTGTACCTCCGGTAGAGCGCGGCGTTCTCCGGCTTCGGCACCGGGTAGTAGGGGTCCCCCTCGGCGCGCGGGTACTCGTACACGAGCGACGTCTTGCTGTGCTCCTGTCCGGTCAGGTACTTGAACTCCGTGACCCTCGTGTAGTCGAAGTCCCGCGGGTAGTTGATCACCGCGGCGGGCTGATGCCGTGCGACGTCGCGGGTCTCGAAGACGAACTCCAGGGAGCGGTAGGGGAGCCGTCCGTACCTGTGGTCGAAGAACTCGTCCACCGGGCCCGTGTAGACGACCTCTCCGTGCGGGATCAGGCCTCGCACCTCGCGGAAGTCGGTGTTGAGCATCACCTTGATCCGGCGGTCGTCCAGCATCCGCTCGAACATGCGGGTGTACCCGTGCTCGGGCATCGCCTGGTGCTTGTCGGTGAAGTAGCGCGGGTCGCGATTCGTACGGACGGGCACGCGGGAGGTGACCGAAGCGTCGAGCTCGGAGGGGTCCATCCCCCACTGCTTGCGCGTGTAGTCGCGGAAGAACTTCTCGTAGAGCTCGCGTCCGACCCGGCTCACGACCACGTCCTCGCTCGTCCGGACCTGCTCGACGGGCTCGGCCACCGAGGCGAAGAAGTCCTCGACCTCGGCCGAGGTCAGGCTGAGTCCGTACAGCTCGTTGATCGTGTCCAGGTTGATCGGGATCGGAACGAGCCGGCCGTCCACGGACGCGAGCACCCGGTGCTGGTACTGCCGCCAAGAGGTGAAGGCCGACAGGTGATGGAAGACGTCGTCGGCGTTGGTGTGGAAGATGTGCGGTCCGTAGCGATGGACCAGGATCCCGTCGGCGTTGAAGTGGTCGAAGGCGTTGCCACCGATGTGGTTGCGCTTCTCCACGATGAGGACCGAGCGTCCCCCCTGGGAGGCGAGGCGCTCGGCCACCACGCTGCCCGCGAAGCCCGCACCGACGATCATGTAGTCGAAGCCGCGGGGGGGAGCGTGCTCCTCGACCGAGGTCAAGGCGCGATCGTGTCCGTTCGATCGCTGCACGCTCAGGACGCCCTCGATCAGATGGCCCATGCGGTCCCAGGTGCGATCCCAGGAGTCGCGGTCCAGCCGCTCGTCCACCTTGGCCAGACCCGCGCTGTGATCGGCCTCCATCAGCTCGGAGGCGGCCCGCGAGAAGCCGGCCGCGTCGCTGGCTATCCGAACCATCGACAGGTCGGAGTACGAGTGGACGACGTCGGAGATCGGCGTCGACACGACCGGGAGCCCCGACGCCAGGTACTCGGGCGTCTTCGTGGGACTGATGAACCGGGTCGACTCGTTCAGCGCGAACGGCATCATCGCCGCGTCCCAGCCGGCTGCGTACCGCGGGAGCTCGTCGTAGGTCTTGCCTCCCAGGTAGTGGATGTTGTCGCGCTGCGGGAGGTCCGCCTCGTCGATCTTCACGACGGGTCCGACGATGACCAGGTGCAGCTCCGGTCGCGCGTCCGCGAGCTCGCGCAGCAGTTCCAGGTCCATGCGTTCGTCGACGACCCCGTAGAAGCCGAGACGCGGGTGGGGGATGTCGGCCTGGTCCGCGGGGTCCGGTTGCTCTTCACGGGCCGCGCGGAAGTGCGTCGCGTCGACGCCGCTCGGGAACATGAAGACGCTGTTATGTCTGTCGCGCTTCGCCTCGTAGAGGCTGCGGCCCCCCGTGAAGACGAGGTCGGCCATCTCGAAGAGCCGCTGCTCGTTCGCGGCCAAATCGGCGGGAGCCAGGGAGAACGCGGACAGCTCGTCCATGCAGTCGTAGACGATGGCCGCTGGGTCCAGGTGCGAGGTGAAGGGCACGGCCATCGGTGTGTACATCCACAACACGTAGCGCTCGAGGCCTCGTTCGTCGATGAGCTCGTCGAGCAGGCGTGCCTGCTCTGCGATGGCCTCGTCGGCGGGCGTCCCGGTGGCGAGGTGAGGGACGGCGACCCACAGCTTGCCCGCCTCCTGACGGACCTCCAGCCAGGCTGGACCCTCGTCGAACACGGGCTCCTCGACGTAGAACACGCGCCGCTGCCGCGCACAGCGGGACATCAGGTGCTGTGGCCGCTGGTAGACGAAACCCCAACGCAGGTGCGACACGCAGAGCAGGTCGAATCCGTGGCCGAGCATGGCCGAGAGATGCCCGTCGCCTTCCGCCACGAAACCTTAGGTGGCATCGTTTCGCCCCCGCCGACCTGGGGTAGGGCTCGCGCAACCCGACGAAGAGGTCGTACTTGCACACGAGCAGGATCGAGATGCTCGGCTCGTTCGAGTCGACGTTCCAGCCGCACCTCGACGTCGACGTCGCCGAGACGACGGAGCACATCCAGCGGTGGTCGGAGGACCTGGCCATGCTCTACGGCGCAGGGGTCCGCCGACTGCGGTATCCGATCCGGTGGCACCGGGTGGAGCGGGAGCCCGGCGTGCACGACTGGCGGGAGACCGACGCCATCCTCGGACGGATGCAGGAACTGGGGATGCGGCCCGTCGTCGATCTCGTGCACCACACCAGCTACCCGCGCTGGCTCGAAAGGGGCTTCGCCGAGCCGGGCTTCCGGGACGCCTATATGAGGTACGTCGAGGCCTTCGCGGAGCGTTACCCGTGGGTGCCCGACTACACCCTGTTCAACGAGCCGTTCTCGACCCTCTTCCTCTGCTCCCACGAAGGACTGTGGCCTCCCTACACCAAGGGCCTGCAGAGCTTCATCGCCATGGTGCGCAACGTCCTCCCCGCCGTCGCCGAGGCCAGCCGGATGTATCGAGACCTCCTGCCCGACGGGCGCCATGTATGGATCGACGCGTGCGAGAGGCACACCTCCGCCGGTCCGGCGGGGGACGTCTTCGTCGAGGTGGCGAACGACCGACGCTTCTTCGTCATCGACACGTTCCTCGGGCACGCGCTCGACGCGCGGCGGCCCTTCCTCGAACGTGTCGTGCGGGCCGGGGGCGAGGACCTGTTCGACATCGAGCCCGGGCACATCGACGTACTCGGACTCGACTACTACGCGCACTGCCAGTGGTCGTTCCACTCCGAGCACCGAGGCAGCGTGCCGACCCCGTCGCCGCCCCCCTTGCACGAGCTGATAGAGGAGTACGCCGACCGCTACGGGAGACCGTGCATGCTCTCGGAGACGAATATCCGCGGGTATGCGTCGGACCGGGCCAGCTGGCTCAGGTACACCCTCGAGCAGTGCGAGATCGCTCAGACGCGAGGAGTGGAGATCGACGGCTACTGCTGGTTCCCCTCGATCGACTCCTGCGACTGGGACTCCCTGCTGTACCGCTGCGAGGGCAACGTCGACCCCGTGGGGGTCTGGTGGCTCGACGAGCACCTGGACCGCCGCGAGTCGGTGATGTCCCGCGCGTTCAAGCAGGTCGTGCGCGGCGCGTCAGCGGCCGAGCTGCCCGCGTACCGGTTCCGTCCGCCCGTATCGACGTGGCTGGAGGGTTACCTGCCGCACATGCGGCACTGGGACTGGATCGATCCCCCGGAGGAGCCGGACTCCTGCGAGGAGGATCCGAGCCTCAGGATGGAGCTGCGGATCGTCGAGGCGGCCGACGCCGGCTAGGCGCGGGTCCGCGACGGACCGGTCTGCACGAGCCGGCCATCGAACGATCCGTCGGTCGAGAACCGGGCCGCGGCCCCCACGACCTCCGCTCCCAGCCCGGTGAGCTGGCGGATCACACCGTCGTCCACGGCCTCACCTCCGTCGAACGCCTCCCACGCGCGCGCCACCGGGATCACCAGCGGGACCGCCCAGCCGCGCAGTGCGCGCACGACGAACTCCATGGTGTTGACGGCCTGCAACCCCTGGACCCCGCCCGCCGTCGCGACCAGCCCGACGACCTTGTGGGACAGGTACGGAGGGTCGCGGTCGGAGAGGAGCTGCAGCCAGTCCACCGCGTTCTTGAACGATCCGGAGACCGACCCGTGGTAGAGGGGGCTCGACCAGATCAGGCCGTCCGCTCCCGCGACCGCATCGGCCAGGCGCCGCGCGTCGCGGGTCGGCGCGACCTCCGGTGAGAACAGCGGCAGATCGAGCTCTCGCACGGAGAGGAGCTCCGTCTCCGCCCCGGCCTCGGAGGCGCCCTCGAGGGCGACCTTGAGCGCGGCGAGGCTGGTGGAGTCGGTCTTGAGCGATCCGCCCAGTCCGACGATCCTGATCGTCATGCCCCGCCCCTACCCGGGGCGGGGGGATGCCAAGCGACCGTGGTGGCCGGACACCGATCCGACGCTTCGCTTTCGGCGCGGCAGACGATGGGGGACGTGCGTCCCGACGTTAGGCTCCCATCGAGAGGCGAAGCGAACGAGAGGGAGACAGATGAGCGAGATCTCGACGGACGCCCTCCGTGGATGGGTAGCCGAGGCTGCAGAGCGTCACCAGGTCCCCGGGGTCGCGGTGGGCATCTACCAGGCGGGGGCGGAGGGCTACGCGTTCCACGGTGTCACGAGCGTCGAGAACCCGCTGCCGGTGGACGAGCACACGCTCTTCCAGTTCGGGTCGACCGGCAAGACCTTCACGGCCACGGCCGTCATGCGGCTGGTCGAGCAGGGACTCGTCGACCTCGACGCGCCGGTCCGTACGTACGTGCCGGAGCTGCGCTTGCGCGACGAGCAGGTCGCGCGCGACGTGACCGTCCTCCACCTGCTGAACCACACCGCCGGGTGGGCGGGAGACCTCATGACGGGCACGGGAGACGGCGACGACGCGCTCGAACGCTACGTCGCGCTGATGGCCGATATCGAGCAGGTCACACCCCTCGGCAGCACGGTCTCGTACAACAACGCGTCCTTGAGCCTGGCGGGACGCGTCATCGAGAAGGTGACGGGGACGACGTTCGAGCAGGCGATCCGCGACCTGCTCCTGGAGCCTCTCGCCCTCACGAGCTCCTACTTCTTCCCCAACGAGATCATGACCCGCAGGTTCGTCGTGGGCCATCGCAACGAGCCGGACGGCTCGATCAGGGTGGCCCGCCCGTGGGCGCTGCCCCGGGGCGGGAACCCGGCCGGTGGGATATCCGCGAACGCCGCCGACCAGATCGCGTGGGCCCGGTTCCATCTCGGCGACGGACGGGCTCCCGACGGCACCCGGATCCTGACGGAGGAGTCGCTCAAGCGGATGCAGACACCGACCGCGGACATGCGAGGCAGCGCGCTGGGGGACCACGTCGGGATCTCGTGGTTGATCCGCGACGTGGACGGGGTCCGGACGGTGGGCCACGGCGGCACCATGAACGGACAGCTCTCCGCTTTCCTCATGGTCCCGGAGCGCGACTTCGCGATCATCAGCATGACCAACAGCGCCCCCAACGGCTCCGTGTTCAACGACGAGGTCGTCCGGTGGGCCCTCGAGACCGCGCTGGGCGTGAAGCAGCGGGAGCCGGAACCCGTCCAGCTCGCCGATGCCGATCTGCAGCAGTACGCCGGGACGTACGAGACGATCGCGGTCACAGCGGAGCTGGTCGCGGACCGCGGCGGGCTCCTGCTCAAGGTGGAGATCAAACCGGAGACGGCCGCGCAGCTGAGGGAGGCGGGCGAGGAGGTGCCCGAGCAGCCGCCCTTCCGCCTCGGTCTGCTGCCGGACGGCGACCGCTACGTCGTCACGGACGGTCCGGCGAAGGGGATGCAGGGCTACTTCGCGCGGGACGGGTCCGGACGGGTGACCGGGGTGCACGTGGGAGGCCGCATGGCCACGCGGGTCGCGGAGCCGGCGTCCACCTAGGGACCGGCTCCCACGTCCATCAGCCGCCTCTCGTGTGCCAGGGGAGGTCCCGGGGGACGCCGATGGCATCCCGTGGTCGGATGCGACCCAGGACCCGCCATCCGTCGGGCCGGGCTCCCGTCCCCATCCGCGGATGGCGCCCTGTGGTGTTCTCGGGTGCGCGACGCACCGGACGGGCCAACCGGCGCCGGAGATGCCGTCGCGCCGAATCCCAACCGATGCATCGACGGCACCGCCCCCGCATCGAGGACGCTACCCTGGCAGCCCACGGGACACTCGCCGATCATTCACGGGAGGACGGCCGATGGACAACCTGGAGACGGTCGAGGCGATCATCAACGCCATCCGGCGCGGGGATGCTGATCACTACGTCGCGAGGTTCGCAGAGGACGCGGTGCTCGAGCATCCCCTCGAGCCTGAGCCGGTCCGGGGCCGGGAAGCGATACGTGAGAACGAGGACGCGCTGTTCGAGTCGTTCTCGGACATAGAGGTCGAGGTCAGGTCGATGACGAGCGGCGGACCGCGAGTCGTCGCCGAAGTGGTCCTCCGAGCAACGAGCACGAGCTCGGCCGATCCGCGGGGAGCCCCCGCAGGTCGATCACGTATCGAGATCCCCGCGGTCTGGATCTTCGAGTTCGGGCCTGATGGCCTCGTCACCGCTGAGCGCGACTACTTCGATACCGCGGCGCTGACGGGTTTCCTCCCATAGGTCGGGTCGCCGGCCGCCCGGGGGGCGGCCGCGGACGCGCGGGACGGGTCTCTGCCTCGAAGGCGCGATGGGGGAGGGTGCGAAGAGCCGGGCACAGCAAAGGCCCCCCAGGTGATGCCCGGGGGGCCTCTGATCTGACCTTACCTGGTAGCGGGGGCAGGATTTGAACCTGCGACCTCCGGGTTATGAGCCCGGCGAGCTACCTGACTGCTCCACCCCGCGTCGCGAGAGCGAGTATAGCCCAACGGGCGGCACGCTTCAGACGGGGGGGCTCCCCCGATGCGACCCCCCGAGTGGCCCGGTCGGGCCATGGAGACCTACGTGGACCGCACCTACGGTGAGGACACATGGTCCAGAACGCAGATCTCCTCCAGTGGGCGTCGGCCGCGGCCTTCGCGGCCGTGGCGGTCCTCGGCCTCCGCGACTGGCGCCTGCGTCCCTCCCGCGACCGGGCCCTCCTCGCGGCGGCACTGGGCTGTCTCGCGATCGTGGCGGTGGCGGTCCAGGCGCAGGCGTGGGGCGGCTACCGGTGGCGACCGGTGGCGTGGTTGTCCGCGAGCGCCTTCGCGGGGTCAGGGCTGGCCATCCTCGAGTACCGGCACTCGGTCGTGCCCCTGCGCCGGTGGGTCCGCGGTGCGGCATGGATCGGGACCGCGGGCGGAGTGGCGGCTCTCGTCGCCGCACACCTCCCCCTGGCACCGGGGGCGCCGCTCACCCCGGTCCAGGGGACGATCGTCGACGCCTTCATCGGGTTGTGGGCGCTCTGCGCGGGGGAGCCGGTCCTGAGGTTCTGGACCCACAGCCGGACCCCTCCGCCGATGGAGCGCGCGCGTCTGCGGTTGATGGCGGGGGGCATCCTCGGCCTGATCGTCGTGGTCGTATGGACGCTCGCGATCGGCCCCGGCCTCTCGCGCGGACCGCGGCTCATCGCGACGTCTCAAGCGCTGATGCTGCCCATCCTCCCTCTGCTCTACCTCGCGGTCGCGCCACCGCGACGTCTGCGCCACCGTTGGCTGCGCCGGGCCGCCGAGCAGACCACGCGGGACCTCCTCGGCCTCGGCACCTGGTACTGGGACCCCGACTCGGATCAGGTCATCTGCTCGAGCGAGCTGGCGCGGCTGTACGGGCATCGTCCGTTCGGGGAGCTGTCCCTGGAGGCGGCTCTCTCGTACGTGCACGCCGACGACCGGGCGCGAACCGCAGCTGCGTTCCGGGAGGCCGTGGAACAGGCGGGCAGGTACGACCTCGAGCACAGGGTGGTGGCGGGGGACGGCACGGTCCGATGGATGCGAGCGGTCGGTCAGGCCGTGACCGACCCCGCCTCCGGACGCGTATCGGGAGTCTTCGGGACCGCGCAGGACGTGACTGGGCGCAGGCTGGCCGAAGACGCGCTCGTCTCCGCGCTGCGGCGCGAGCGGGAGGCTGCCGAGCGGATGCGCGCGATCGATCAGATGAAGGACTCGATGCTCGCCGCCGTCTCCCACGAGCTGCGGACACCCCTCACCGTGGTGATAGGGCTCGCCTCGACCCTGCGCCATCCACAGCTGCAGCGCGACCCGGACAGGATGTCGGAGATCGGCCAGCGTCTGGAGAAGAACGCGTACAGGCTCGAGGAGCTGCTCACCGACCTGCTCGACCTCGACCGGCTCGGCCGGGGCATCATCGAGCCCCGGCGCCGCGCGACCGACATCGAGGCGCTCGTCCTGCGGGTGCTCGAGACGCTGAACACCGGGGGCCGTCCGGTCGTCGTCGATGCCCCGTGCACGGCGGACGTCGACCCTGCTCGTGCCGAACGGATCATCGAGAATCTCGTCGCCAACGCCGTGAAGCACACGCCTCCAGGGACGGAGATACGCATCTCGTCGCGGCTGGTCGAGGGGGGCGTCCTGATAAGCGTGGACGACGACGGTCCCGGGGTCCGTCCCGAGCTGCGGGAGCGGATCTTCGAGCCGTTCGTCCAGATCGGCGGCCCCTCTCACGCGCCTGGGACCGGCATCGGCTTGGCGCTCGTCGCCCGGTTCGCCGAGATGCACGGGGGACGGGCGTGGGTCGAGGATCTCCCGGGAGGGGGTTCCAGCTTCCGGGTGCTGCTGGCGACCGCAGATCCGCCGCCCGGCCTCGAGATCGGCCCGGAGCGCGACGACGCCACCCCGGCTCGACGTCCACGGGAGGACTCCGCCGCCCGCTCGTCGAAACCCTCTCTCAGTTGAGACATCGGTTGAGGGAGGGGTACATGCGCAAGCTGGCAACGTTGGCGGTCGCCGTCCTGGCGGCCGGCGTCCTGGGAGCCGGACCGGCCCTCGCGGACGACCATCTCGACGATGAGGGCAACCACCGCAACAGCTGCTCGGAGACCACGGTCTTCTACGGCGGTGACACGAGCGGTGGGTACCTCTTCGTCTGCGGCGGGAACGGTTTCGCCGGTGGCGAGATCGACTCGAGCGGCAACGGCTACGTCCTCGCCGACGGGTCCGAGTCGAACCCGGACCTCTCGAGCGGCTACGTCGTCGTGAAGGCCGGGCCGGCCGGCGTGAGCGTCGGCTGCTCGAGCAGCGGCGACTGGAACAAGGGCCAGGGGACGACCTGCCCATAGCCTCGGACGGGAGGGAGCCGGTAGGCTCCCTCCCTCCCTCCCTAGGATG